>NZ_JBQPOM010000001.1:0-17613 GCF_052220145.1 Vagococcus sp. WN89Y
ATGTCGCGGCCTTCTGGAGAATGGCCAGTTCCTCTGCCTGTTCCGCCAGTTGTCGCTTAAGGCGGGCAATTTCAACCGATTGCTGCTGCTCCCGCTCAGAGCCGGACAGGGCCTGCTGTTGCTTTTTTCACGGGCAGCGGCGGCTACCCCAATGCGTTCGGCAAGTTTCAGGGCTTCCTGACGAAATTCGGGCGTGTGCTGCTTGCGGGGCTTGTTGCTGGTTGTGGCTGATTTGGTCATGAGCTACCTCTGGCTGAGAGTTTACTCACTTAGTCCCGTGTCCACTATTGGCGGGTAGGATCAACCTTATGGTGACGAGCTCTCGCCACAGCATCCACTGCGGCAAGGTAAAACGCATCCGGAAACTCTGACTTTTTCGCCTCACACTGAGTACCGCTTCTGAGGTGAGCTCCGGGAAAAGGCCACCTCCCGTAACCTCGTCGGCTACGTATAAAAAGCTCCCATTTTTACGGAAATTTTTCTATTCCTTAACCGCCGTCCTGCGTATTTATTCAGATGTGATTCTATTTCTGCGCGAACAACATCGGTGATGAGCAGGTGTATTTTTTTTTTCGACGAGCTCCAGAACAAAATGACCGAACTGGAGTTTTTTTGTTTCATATGCAGAAGTGTCAATAAACACAACCGGTAAAGAGACAGAAGAAATCGCCCGTGAGGACAGTTTTTTCGCCAGAGATTTCTATGGCACCCCGTAAGCCGGCTGTTGGCAAGAGCCGCGAGCACATTGAACCACTGACACAGATATACCAGACATCCACTCACAGGGTTATGCACCGATTCTGTGGATAACCCTTAGCCTATGTTATCAGGCAGAACAACGACCTTGCTGAAGCAGATAAAATCTGCCTTGCAGGACGGGGAATACTTTAAATACCACTGTATATAAAAGGGTCTTCCCCGATCATGGTGGGAAGATTCAGAACGCCATATTCAGCTTCCCGTAGTGGTACATTACTCCCAGCTTAAAGCGCTCCCGGTTGCGGTATCCTCTGGCTTTTATTCTCAGCAGTCTGATTTTGCTGTTCAGCGCCTCCACATTTCCGTTTGAGACTCCATGCCGCATGACATTCTGGATGCCGTACAGCCTTTTACCTGTCGTTTTTGCTGCGTTCTTCATCATGGGAACATCACTGTTAGCCGCCAGTGCCAGCCATCTCTGCCAGTCATTCCGTCTTTTCTCGCTCCAGAGGCTGTTCCAGATGTCCTTTGCCAGCTCTTTCAGCGTCCAGCACTGGCTCGTCAGCTTCATCTGTGCGCGCAGCCATACCAACTTCTCCTGTCTGGATTCTGTCATCCACTTCTCGCTGTACTGCCACAGGAAGCGTGTTCCTTTTGCCTGGCGCCGGCTTTTAACAGGCAGGTGCGGATGTTCATTCTGGCGGGTTTTATCCACCACCTCGCCCGGTTGTTTAGCCACATGGAAGCGATCGAAGGCGATTTTCTCTGCCCCATTGGGTAAGTGAATGCACGCTGCTCTTATATAGCCTGCATTCATGTCCATCGGGAGTGTTTTGACAGCCAACAGCTGAGCGTCAGTGAGCGTGCGAAGATAACCAGCAAGACTCTCTGTGCCGTGATCGTCGGTTAATGCCAGCGCCCGTCCGTCGCGATCAGATATCACGGTTATATACCGATGCCCTTTTTTAAAGGCGACTCCGCCTACATTCATATGACGCACTGATAAAGGCTTTTTTATCCGGGACAGACCACGCTTAACCGCACGGGTCATAATGCCGTCAACGGCATTCCAGCTAAGCTTAAGTTGTTTCCTGACGGCATCAACGGTGCTGATTTTTAGCCATGAGAGCACGAACGATTCGGGCAGGAGCGTGTACCGACTGCCGGGGCCAGCCCACGGTACAGGCAGAGTCTGGCAACCATACTCCGGGCACATAACGTCGGGAACATTGGCTTCGACTAATGTCATGAACTGGCAGGTATCGAGGTGGCGCCATTTATGATGTCGGTGATCGTGAACAAAGCAGGGTTTTCCGCAGGTCGGACAGGTTAGCTGGATATTTTCAGCGATTCCGGCAGTAACAGTAACGGAACCGGCATTTTCATCGAGGATAAGAGATTTAACCTGCCATGGAGCGGTCAGGTTAATAATGTGGGCATAGAGAGATTTCTCATCCATGCAGGTGGATATTGTCATCGTGGACACAGATGGCGAATTCACAGTTAAACGCCTGCAGTTTAAGCCCCGTATTACCCTGCTGCCTATAAATCCGGCTGCCACCGCGCTTTAGCAGATATTCGGCGTGCTGATGACATTCATATATAAGACGCGGAATGCAATCGGATGTTTATGCTCGCTGACGTGAATTCGTTCCATGCAAGCTGTGAGGATATGTTTCGTCCAGACCTGTGTAACAAGCCCTTTGTGGTTCTCAGTAACAACTGATGGTTGTGTAATCGTGCACAGTGCCGAAGCGAAACGGCTGGACATTAAAATGGGTTTCCCCAGGTTTCAGCGGAAGGCGGCACAATTTCCGGAGTTGGTCATCATGTTATCGGGCTATTACGAGCTCTATGCGTCCATGTCGAACATGGTTGGTGTCTTACCTGTAAGAACTGACGTAACACGTGGAGCAGTACAGCATCGGCGAGATGTTTCTGGATATTCGTAAGCGTGCAGCCAGCACCGTCTGGTTAATTTCTCCTCTCCCTGTAATTTAAGCGTCCACTTATTCCGGTTAGGTGGACACCTGATGACTGACTCTACATCTCTGACACGCCAGCGCTATACGCCCGAATTTAAGCTCCGGCTGGTTCACATGGCGCTTAAAACCCTTGAGGAAAACGGCAGCGTTGCCGCCCTGGCACGACAGCATAATGTTAACGACAACCTCCTCTTTAAATGGATGCGCCTCTGGAAAAATGAGAGCCGCGTCGCTAAGCCCCGGGGGCGTAAAACAAAAATGCCAGCATTGCCCGCGCTGGTACCGGTTCAGATAGTGCATCCTTTACCCGCTCAGGTACCTCTGCCTGACGCCACCGCAGACTGCATTATCCGGCTCCCGGGCGGGGAAATATCGCTCCATAACCCCACTCCGGAGCAGCTCAGCGCGATGCTGTCGGCCATCATGCGCGGAGGACGTCCGTGATAAACCTGCTATCCGGCACAAAAATCTGGCTGGTTGCGGGCATCACCGACATGCGCAACGGCTTTAACGGCCTGGGCGCAAAGATCCAGACCGCCCTCAGAGATGACCCGATGTCCGGTCACGTCTTTATCTTCCGTAGGCGCAGCGGGAGCCAGGTCAAACTGCTCTGGTCCACCGGTGACGGTCTGTGCCTGCTGACCAAAAGGCTGGAGCGTGGCCGCTTCACCTGGCCGTCGGCCCGCGACGGCCAGGTGTTCCTCATACCCGCTCAACTGGCCATGTTGCTGGAAGGCATCGACTGGCGGCAGCCAAAACGCCTGCTGTCGCCCCTCACGTTGCTGTAATCCTGGTCACCTCGCGGGCAACCTGGTAGCATGCCCGCCATGAACGAATCTCTTCCCGACGACATCGCCCTTCTTAAACAGCGCCTGGCTGAGCGCGAGCGCGAAGTTGACTACCTGCAGGCGCAGCTGGATAAGCTGCGCCGCATGAACTTCGGCAGCCGCTCTGAAAAGGTGGCGAAGCGCATCGCACAGATAGAAGCCCTGCTCACCGCTATGCAGAAAGACAACGCCGAGCGCACCGGTCGCGTGGACGACCCGCCAGTGTCACGACCGCTGTGGCAGACCCGCACGCGCAAACCGTTCCCTGAATCCCTGCCGCGCGATGAAAAACGTCTCACTCCGCCAGGATCCTGCAGCCCGGACTGCGGCGGCACGCTGTCGTACCTGGGCGAAGACGTTGCAGAGCAGCTGAAGCTGATGCGAAGCGCGTTTCGCGTTATCCGCACCGTGCGGGAAAAGCACGCCTGCAGAAAGTGCGACTGCATCGCGCAGGCACCCGCACCGTCGCGTCCTGTCGAGCGTGGCATCGCCGGGCCGGGTCTGCTGGCGCGGGTGCTGACGGACGGTAAGCTGCACGCCGATGATACCCCCGTACCGGTGCTGCAGCCGGGCAATGGCAAAACGAAAACGGGCCGGCTGTGGACCTATGTGCGTGATGACCACAACGCGGGCTCGGCGATGGCGCCGACGGTGTGGTTCGTGTACTCGCCGGACCGCAAAGGGATGCACCCGCAGTCGCATCTTGCGGGGTTCAGCGGGGTGCAGCAGGCGGACGCGTACGCCGGGTTCAACGAGCTGTACCGCGAAGGTCATATAAAGGAAGCGGCGTGCTGGGCGCATGCGCGGCGTAAAATCCACGACGTTCACGTTCGGACGCCGTCTGACACCACGACTGAAGCGCTGCACCGTATCGGGGAACTGTACGCTGTTGAAGCCGGTATCCGGGGCTAAAGCGCATCGGAACGTCTGGCTGTGCGGCAGAAAAAAACGGTGCCGCTGCTGACCGCGCTGGAAGGCTGGCTGCGGGAGAAGCAGAAAACGCTGTCACGACACTCGGAACTGTCGAAGGCGTTCGCTTACGCGCTCAATCAGTGGGACGCGCTGAAATACTACGCGGGCGGAGGCTGACAACAATATCGCGGAAAACGCGCTACGAACGGTGAGTCTGGGGCGGAAAAATTACCTGTTCTTCGGGTCAGACCACGGCGGCGATCGTGGCGCGCAGCTGTACGGGTTAATCAGGAGCTGCCGGTTAAACGGCATCGATCCTGAATGTTATCTTCGCCATATGCTGTCGGTGATAGCCGACTGGCCGGTCAACCGCGTTGGTGAGTTACTGCCGTGACGCGTCACTCTGCCCGAGGAATAATCTCCGGGTCATCCGGTCAATACGGTTCTCGCTGTACGCTTACGGATATTCGTGGCATAGCCCCGCTGCATCGAACTGGATCGCATCTGAGTGGCAGATGAAACATGAAATATTGTCACTGGCTTATACAACGCGCTGGAGCAATCTATCTCACACAACGATAAGATGATTTGTCGTCGAAAAATTTCGCATGCGAAATCCATAAGATTAATAGCGTCGGTATAGCGCTTTGATAACAGGCGTGAGCTGATAGTGTTGCTTTGCCCAGCGCCCATAATTGTTTTCGGAAACGTATACCCTGTCTTCTATATCCTCTCTGTAATAGAGTATGCTGATAAGCCCATGCTTCTTTAAGTAGCCAGCAACACTGGTTACATTGTTACGAACAAAACCGGTCGTCTTCTGAAAAGCATCAAGATCAAGCCCCTCAGCACCTGAATCAAAAGCATCAAGCAGGCATGCGATTAACGCAGAGCCAATTGATCGCCGACCAGAATTTACGATTATTGTATTGAGCTCCTGAAAGTTCATTTATTTCTCCTGCTGGAACGATAATGCGCCTCTTCCTCGAAAGCAGCAGCTAACCATCCGGCGGCAGTAAGTCGGTCAATTGAAGTCGGTAATTTTGTCAGAAGTTCGTTCAAGGAGCACTGCTTGTTGGCTTTAAAGAACAGTGCAGCCATACCACACCATTCCATAGATGAATTCGGCGTCCAATCTGACTCCAACATCAATCTAAGAGCCGTTTGCGCGGCCCAAAGAGGAGTTTTTTCGGGTTTAAGCGCCCATTCGCCAAGCGATGCACCGGGAATCGGTCGGAAACGGGTCACATAACCAAATCGAACGGCAGCTTCCGTCAGAGAAGCTGCTACCTGAGATGGAGAACCAGGCTGTGCCAGTGATAACTGTTTTACGATATGGCCACGAAATAATATGGCCATCTCGGTGAACGGTGTTGTTTTCATTGTGCCGATTTTAACCCTTTGATACGAAGTAGGGCGGGTTCAACACACATCTCACCAATATCAACTTTAATCCAGATACTACCGTCCTTTTCAGGTGCCTTATTAGTAAGAATAAAACCTTCCTGATCTTCGAATTCTACAACAACGTACCAGGCATCTGCAGTAGCTGGCTTACGAGCTTTGGGTTTAGAAGCAGAACTTTTCAGCTGAGATTTCGCATGCGAAATATTGTCACTCTCTTTTTGCTTGATAGTGTCCAAAACATTTTTAACCTGCGCACGGCTAATACCAGTATCGCGGGCTATTGCAATAAGCTTCTCAGCTTCCTCAGGGGCCTTTTCACAAACCTGGATCAGCGTGTAGGCAAGATCGACATCCGAGGTGACCTTGTCACGCAAAAGAGCTGTAATATTTTCAGGTGCATTAATGAGACGGAGATGCTTACTAACAAATGAAGTAGGTTTCCCCATCGTTTTAGCAATTTGCTCACCAGTCATGCCATGAGTTTGCTTGAGTTCTCTGAACGCCTTCGCGGTAGCCAGGGGCTTAAGTCCGGACTGCTGTAGGTTTTCAATGAGCTGACCAATGATGCGATCCTTATCGTCTTTCGGCGGTTTCCCAACGTAAATATCAATTTGTTTATCACCGCGCTTTTTCGCTGTTCTGACTCGTGTTTCACCCATCCAAATCCTGTAGCCGCGTCTATCTCTGGGGAAACAGCGGGGGGGAGTCAACATACCCAGTGAGTCATAAGTGTCAGACATACCATCAATAACTTCTTCATCGAAATCTTCTTCCGGACGAACCTGTTCTTCTGCGTAAACCAAATCTATATCGACACGAATAATCTGCCCCTCGGGTTCAATGTCCGGGCGTGCAATGTCGGCCATAATGCGATGAGCATTAATATCGCGTTGCTGGAGATCTGGGTGCTTGTTAACAATGACCTGCTCGATATCAGAAATAACCGGAGCTGCTTTTCGTTTTTCCTGCTGTGCCTCAAGTCGCTTCATAAAGGGTTTCCTGGCCATCACTGTCCTCCCGCAATCTGAATAATTTTTTGGGTCATGTCGTTATACTGGATTGCAGGAAGGCAAGATGGGTCGTACTCATAAAATGAAAGTCCAAGTTCGATAGCTTCCTTTGCAGCCGCCGGAACATAAGAGATATAGGCGAGGATGAATTCTTCTGAATATCCTTTTTCCTGAAGGATCTCGATAAGCAGGTTGAAATTAAGCGTATCGATTGGCCCCAGATAACCTTCTTTAAGGGGCTTCTTATAATTTTTTACTTGTGTCTGAGTAACGTATGTACCCATAAATTGAAGGCCAGGATTGTAGTTGCGCTTGATTTTCTGCATGTAAGCAAGTTGTTTACCGACAGCGTTACGGGACTGCTTTTCTAGCAGCGTCGGTATCAGTAGATAATCCGCAGCCATGTGTGCTCCGACCATGACGTTAGAGTATGATGGTGCTGAATCAGCAATAATAAAGTCAAACAGCTCTTTAAGCTGGTTAATTCGATCACGGAAATCAAACATACAGTCAGAATTGCGATAGTTGATTTCGTTGAGCTCGCTTGTTGCGCCAATGATGAAGCGTTTACCAGGTAGTTCCACGGGGTTTATCTTTGTTTCAGGGAAAAATAATTGATAGACATTCGCTTCACCTGGCGTGAAGGTATTGCTCATAGGCTCACGCTCAATTGCTAACGGCAGCCCTTCAGGGAAAGCTCTTTCCGTTAATCCGGTGGTCCAATCCATATCCAGTTCGAGTGTACTGTAGCCTGCTCGCCGAAGCCCAAATGCAATCTCTGCCGAAGACTGCGACTTCACAATGCCCCCTTTCTGACTACACACAACGATAAACTTTCCTTTATGTCCGATTTTTAGTTTCATGTGTTTATCCTTGAAATTTCGCATGCGAAATGTTTGAGAAAGGTCGGCACTGCATAGTGGTGAATGTATAATAAGATGACAGTAAGTCAGCTTGATGTTGCATATGTACTCCTTTGAGTCTGGCGTTGCGCCGAAAGTCAGAACAGCTATCTGTCCCAACGTCTGTTGCAGAGATTTTATGCAACAAGCGTAGTATACTAAAATAGTATAACATATCAATATAGATAGGTAACGATTTCGCATGCGAAATCGTTACACTGATGAAAAGTCGTTACAGCGGCTTTGTTTACGATTCTGGTTTACTTCCCCGCACCACCAGGACAAAACAGCCATTTTGTCCAGTATTTATTATTACCGTAGCCAGAATTTCCAGAATGAGGACTTTTGTTTATCCACTCGATTGCAGCCTTCTCACATCGTAGCTCATCATTGTATTAGCCTGAAACTGACTCACTGTTTTTTCAGCCACCGCCCAAACAGGGGTTTTTCATCGCAAGTTGCGGTTCTCATTATGCAGGATTGAGATACTGCCTCAGTAAATATCAAAAGCCAGTTGGCTCATAATATGATTAGGGCATGAGGGATACCGTTGCATGCAACCTTGTATACACAAGGTAATCGTCATCATCAGATCTGAATGGGGATTTCATATATTTCTCATCATTCGTGAATATGGATAAAAATCAATGTAGCGCCCAGCTTTCACATCAAAATCTTTACGGCGCTGAATTAAAGCTTCTTTCTTTAGTGATCTCCTCCCTGAAAACAGTGTCAGGCTAAACTGGAATCTCCGGTCTTTTTTTCCACGTTACCGGGAGGCACATCGCCAGTTACGTCCAGCACTGACATATAGTGATCAGTGCTGGAGTATAGATTTTGTGTCGGATAATCAGTTTAACGGACGTCGGTTCCGGGCACTGACTGTCATAGATAATTTTAGCCGGGAATGACGGCGATCCATGCGGGGAAATCACTGAAAGGTGAAAATGTGGTCGGGGTAATGGAAGCGCTCCGGGTGCTGGATAACCGTCTGCCGGTGCGCATTCAGACGGATAACGGCAGCGAGCTTATCCCGAAAAGCCCGGATAAATGGGCAGATGAGCACGGAGTTACGATCGACTTCTCCCGCCACGGAAAACCAAAAGATAACCCATTTATTGAATCATTTAACAGCAGTCTGCGAGACGAATGCCTGAACATTCACTGGTTTTTGTCACAGGAAGATGCGCTGGGTAAAGTCGAAAACTAGAGCAGGGAATGTAAGTTTCAGGATATAATAATGTGATAAAAAATATAAATATTAACTGGTTTTGCTACTTATTTGTCGCAAAAAAATACCACATGTACGGGCCACAAATTTTGACCATAGAAAGGTCTCAGTCTATAAATAATTCTTAAATATGCCGATATTTACAAATCATATAAACTCAAAGAGTAAAGTTGGGCAGTAATATTCTGCATTACGAGGAACATAACGCATGTAGCATTATTAACCAGTGAAGTTTATTCAAAATTTATGGTGTAGGTAGCCGTTGCCGATATAGTTCCTGGGCTATAACTCCCATGAAGATCAGAGCGATACAACCCAACGTTCTGTTTTATCTCATTATACCCATTAATTGTAGAAGAAATTACCTGATTTTTTTGACCAAGCATTCCTATATTATGGAAATAAATGAAGACACCTTTAGCAGAACCTTGATTAACGATTGATGATTGCAAAACAGGATCTTTATAAGCGCTAGAAAACGTTACAGACACCTTAACCCCGGCGTCACAATTAATCCCAATAGATACTTCCTTTTCAGTTCCTGGTACCAGGCCTGAAATATTTGCCAGGGTTCTATTACTCAGTGTTCCAAAGTCTACTTCTTTGTTTGCGTTACCAACTAACGCACAAGTTTTCCCTATAATCTGTGTACTCTGCGAGCTTCTACCTGTAACAATTGTCAAATATGTTCCATCATAAGCTGCTCCCCATTCAAATAATGTTCCATTGTTAAGGTATCCATTAGCAACATCGCCACTTGTCTTAATCAATTCAACGGTAAATGTTTCATTACCATAGAAATTTGGATCCTGAGCCGGTGGGGAGGGATATGTACTGGCCAATAAATTACTTGGAAACTGCAAACCATCAATATAAACTCTTATCCCAATCCCCCTCACATTAGTAGGAACTATGCCAGGGGTTGTTATATTATTTGGAAACGCATTCCCAATACGTCCAAAATATCCAAATCTCCCTTGCCCAAAACAACTCATAAATGGACGACTAGTCCCTACCCCATATCCAACCTTTAGTGTTGACCGATGAAGAACAGTTCCCACGGCAGTGGTATTCTTCACAACCAATGAACCAGGCCAATCAGTGAATGTATAATTCAAAGGAAATCCATTTATAGGAAAACATGTAACTATAGCCTCTGCATTAAAACAATACATTAGCGGTAATAATAATAATAAACGTGTCTTTTTCATTTACATTTCCTAAATATGTTACCGACAAATAAGCGTTATCGTAGTGATACCTGTCTTTATATTTTCTGTTCCTAAGTTATAATCGGAATAACATTTTTCAGTGTTCCCCCACTGTACTTGAAGTTTTCCTTTTGGCTCAAGCTCAGACAGATAAACCTCTCCATTATCATCAATAATAGAAGTATTATGAATCGCCACAGATAAGCCAGGCCCTTCTGAGTCGTTGATAATACTGGTTTTCATATTTTGCCGGTGACATCTGATCGATCGAACAATGCCGACGCTTACTTTTATAAAACATTTCGATGTAATCAAAAATTTCGCTGCGGGCTTCTTCCCGTGTTCCGTAGATCTTTTTCTTTATCCGTTCACGCTTCAGGAGCTGGAAAAAGATTCCTGCAACTGCGTCGTCGTGACAGTTACCACCACGACTCATACTGCCCTTCAGTCCATGCGATTGCAGGAACGACTGCCATTTATAGCTTGTGTACTAACTACCCTGGTCAGAATGAACCAGCACCTGTTTTTGGGGATTACGTCGCCAGACGGCCACATTACAGGCGAAGAGATCGATAACCACCGCCAGATACAGCCAGTCATGCCAGGTGCGGATACAGGTAATATCGGTTACCCACACCACGGTAAAAGCTCGCTGTACACGATTAGGCGCGATCACGGATGGTCTGCCAGCAATACGACGGGGGCTTTATAACCGCGCACCGCTTTTATCCGATTTTACTGCATGATACGGCCACACTATTTTTACCGCAGGTTTCCCCGATTTCGTTCAGGCGATAACCGTATACACTGCCGCTCAGCGCATACGAGTCACGAATGAGCGACAGCAGACGCTGGTTATCCTGGTCACGCGCGGGACAGGATCATGCTGCCACGCACAGAATCCGGCCCTGGCGACGTTCAGGACCCGACACATCATCATCACCCCATATACAGAGTGGTGTTCATTGATAAAGCGGTACTTCAGTCGGGCTCCCCTGCAAAGTACCGCGCGGCCTTTTTCAGGATATCCCGTTCTTCTTCGGTGCGTTTTAGATGCGCCCGGAGTTTCAGGATCTCGCTTTTGGCTTCCAGTAAATCCCGGGCATGCTGCTCGCTGTTATCAGGTTTGATAGCCCGTAGCCACTTGTAGAGGCTGTGTGCAGAGACGCCCAGACGGTCAGATACTTCGGCGACGGAATAACCGCGTTCCGTTATCTGACGGACGGCTTCTTCCTTAAATTCAGGTGTAAATCGTGGTGTGCCCATACGCTCCTCCTGTGCTCAAACTATAGGGCAGGATCGTCTACCGGGGCGGGGTCAGTCCAATCGCGGAATTCGGGTGTGTACTGTTTACGGGGCGTTTTGCTGGCTGACGCTGGTTTTGCCATGAGTAATCACCTCTGACTGAGAGTTTACTCACTTAGTCGCGTGTCCACTATTGGTGAGTAAGATCAGAATCCCGCAGAGATAATTTTGATTACATCGAAATATAAGCTATAAACATCAATATTATCAACGATTCGGAAGTATCTGGATTATCTGTTACGATTCAGTATCTGATTTTCTACACACAACATGTGTAAACCTCTTTCACAGACCAGATTAATAATGAATCGTCTTATTTATCAACATAATATACAATTGACCCCGAGCTGATTATTGTCTGTTTTTAAGCTCAAAAACAAGTCAAAATAGTATGTTGCTCATAAATATATTGTTATTAGGAATATATTTTACTATGTTGTTTTTGGGTATATTCTAACTCTCTCGTCAAACAGTTGCTGGTTATGTTATTCCTTTTACTGACAGAATGTAGTACCATTCTTGAAAAAAAGATTTGAATGTTTTTTATTTACTTCTTACAGGCAACAGAACATTATGAGAACATGGATTTTTATTTTTGTATTATTAATTTCTGTATTTCAATTTTGATGCCAGACGATAATTCGTAACAAAGGCTGAAATTTTCTTAAATTTTTATCTTTCCATTGCTGCGACCAGGGATGATGTAAAGTAATGTTTATGGAGAAATATATGCAATCTAAATAATAACAAACATGTATTTATATACATTTTATATTCGCCGGAGAATACATTATACATTGCTCCTGACATTTTATTTTATTGCACCAGATAAAATGGTAAAAATAAGAAAAAAGGTCTGGTTCATTATCTGAGTATCAATGTATCTTTACATTAAAAATATCAAAATCGGTTTCTAACTATTATCAAAATATTCATAAGCACATAAAAATTAAATGAAAAAAATATCAATATCTAAAAGAATAATTCACCGTATGAGCGTCCTTAATCTAAAGGGAAAGGATTTGGTCACCGCGACAGGAGCAACTAAAGGTACGGTAAGTCAGTGGATAAATGGCAAAAACGCCCCTTCATTTCGTTATATAATCTCTCTGGCAAACATCCTGAAAGTAAGTGAGTTCTGGTTATTAAGCGGAGACGAAATTACTGCTAAAAGCAACTTAAGTTATAGTAAATCAGTCATTACAGCACTTCCATTACTGCCACTAAAGCAAAAAAACAACTGGAGTGATATAATAAAAAAAAGCTTAAGTAATGATCCTGAACATCCGAAAAATGATATACCAGAACAAACTTTTTCTGTTGTGATTACAGATGATAGTATGATTAATACAAACGGAAAAATATCCATACCCAATGGAGCTACAATATTTGTTGAGCCATGCAAAACGGCAACACATGGAAATGTAGTCATGGCTTTGCCAGAAGGAACTAACACTCCATTAATACGTCGACTTGAAATTAATAAAACTGAAATTCGACTTATTTCAACCAATCCTGATTACCCTCCAATAAAAATACCAGACTGCTCATGCATAGTCGGCATTTGTGTTAGGATGCAACAGGATATATAAACATTCATATAAATTATATGAGTGTCCGGATTTTATCCCATAATAAATAAGTGTGCATACTAAAATTATTTGACACAAAAAGTTTTGAAAACTAAACTTCCTGCTCGTTGGTTTTAATAAATTTAAAAATTATTTAATTGCAATACATAGATAAAACATATAATTTAGCGGGAGAGTTTATGCTTTATAGAAAAATACATTCCATAAAAAAAACACTAAATTATATAAATTCAAAATTTATATTTTTTTTTGAACGTATCATAGACATAAATCAGCATGCTGGTATCAAAGCCACTTATTTAAGGAATACAAATGCAAATCATTATATTGAATCAATCACTACTTGCAAGTTGAACTGTGGATATAATTTAAGTCAATCCACACCCATTCAGAAAGAACAAAATATTATAAGAATACATTATATAAAATTGAAATGCTCCCCTTTATTCCTTTTGTTCTTTTCAAATAAAAAAACGTTTGAAAATTATTTATCCTGTAAAAAACTTTCTTGGCCATAATGTTAATACATTATAGTTAATATTTGAGTTTATAAATACCGATATGACTATTATTTTTTATTACATCCAGTCAATATGGGAAAATTGTGCATTAAGTCCTCATCAGTAATTATTAATTTAACCCAGGGGTATTCAGGTTAAAAAGATGTGTCACCGTGATTTTATTACAAAATAAATCAAAAGGATTTGGCGTATGATTTCGCATACTAAAACTAATGACATCAGATATAAATACAGGTTAACCCCTCTGGAAAGCGTCTGGGTTCAGGGTAAGCTCCGCATGTGGGGGCGGTGGTCTTATATAGGTGAAGGTCGCATAGGAAACATGTTTAATTACTTACTTTCAACGAAAAAGATAACAAAAACAGCGATTAACGAGGCACTCAAAAAAATAAACGAATCGGGCATCAGTAAGTCGGAGCTGGAAGCGTTCTTGAGGGAAATGCTCCACAGCAAGTATAAAAGCTATCTTGCACATAGCTCAGACAATGAAGCCTTACTTATAGATCGTGTAGTTAGTTCTGTACTTAAAGATTCACCTGCACTGATCAAATTACTACATGAACGCTATGATGGATCAGGAATGAGTAAAAGGAAAATTGCAGAAAAAATTTTCAGACAGCGTGCCGACTGGAGCTATGAAACATGTCGCAGAAGGGTAACTATGTGGTTACAAATGTCTGAATTTATTCTTTATTTGCCCATGAAAAGTGCTTTTAAAAAAAATAAGTATTAATTATGTTGCAACCTGCACCACAAAGTGGTTTGATTGCTTTATGCTTTGCGTCGTTGCAGGTTACATCGAATC
This sequence comes from Vagococcus sp. WN89Y, assembly GCF_052220145.1. Taxonomy (NCBI): domain Bacteria; kingdom Bacillati; phylum Bacillota; class Bacilli; order Lactobacillales; family Enterococcaceae; genus Vagococcus; species Vagococcus sp. WN89Y. The sequence goes on from NZ_JBQPOM010000001.1 coordinate 14,408, forward strand.
CACTTCATATAGCATTTTTTACGCTGGTTATTCCTAAGATCTGAAAGTTACACACTGTATTTTGTCCGCTTTTATGAATTCAATTAATCCTGTCTATAGATACCTTTATCTTGCAAATAATTTATTATGTATTTCCATAAATTTCATATATCCACTTCAGTTAACAACACTCTGTATTAAAGAAAATTTCTTTTTAGAAATTGTTAAATCCCATATTTATACATAAATGAGTTAGATGGATAAGTTAAATTCATTCATTCGTTTTTTATGTTATCGTGTAGGTAAAATGCTGCAATCAACAAAATAACATACACAGTGTGTGACCTGCTCCCAGTTGATTAATACACCGCGATGCTAGTAATGTCTTCATATGATCTCCTCCCTGAAAACAGTGTCAGGCTAAACTGGAATCTCCGGTCTTTTTTCCACGTTACCGGGAGGTATATCCGCCATGAAAAAGACCCGTTATGCCGAAGAACAGATCGCGTTTGCGCTGAAACAGGCCGAAACCGGCACCCGCGTCGGGGAAGTCTGCTGAAAGATGGGCATTTCTGAAGCCACTTTTTATAACTGGAAGAAAAAATTTGCCGGTCTGGGGGTGACCGAACTGCGGCGTCTGCGGCAGCTGGAGGATGAAAATCAGCGGCTGAAGAAACTGGTGGCTGACCTGAGTCTGGACAAGGAGATGCTGCAGGAGGTGCTGAAGCAAAAGTTCTGAGGCCGGCTCAGAAGCGCCAGGCGGTACATTTCCTGCGGGAGGCTTACCGTATCAGCGTCCGGCGTGACGATCGGGCGATAACCCTGCGCATCAGGGAGATAGCGGAAACCCGGATCCGCTACGGTTGTCCGCGTATTCATATCCAGTTACGCCGGGAAGGCTGGCCTGTTAACCACAAGAAAACCCACCGGATTTATTGTCTGGAAGGACTGAACCTGCGCAGGAAACGTCCCCGCAGGCATGTCAGTGCAGCACATCGTCAACAGCGTCCCATCCTGAGCGGTGTCGATCAGTGCTGGAGTATGGATTTTGTGCCGGATAATCTGTTTAACGGACGGCGTTTCCGGGCGTTAACTGTAGTGGATAATTTTAGTCGTGAGTGTCTGGCGATCCACGCCGGAAAGTTGCTGAAGGGCGAGGATGTGGTCGGTGTGATGGAAGGATTACGGGTAATGAGTAAACGTCAGCCGGTGCGTATTCACACAGATAACGGCAGCGAGTTTATCTCGAAGAGTCTGGATAAATGGGCGTATGAAAACGGGGTGACAATAGACTTCTCCCGCCCCGGAAAGCCGACAGATAATCCGTTTATTGAATCATTTAACGGCAGTCTGCGGGATGAATGCCTGAACATTCACTGGTTCCTGTCACTGGAAGATGCGCAGGACAAACTCGACAACTGTCGCAGGGAATATAATCATGAGAGAACGCATTCATCATTAAATGACATGACTCCGGCTGAATTTATCCGGAGCCTGCAAAAAGACGAAGATCTCTGATTTAGCACTGCACTGATTTTGGGCCAGGGTCATATGCCGGAAGATCTCTAAAAGTGAATGGCACCATTATGCGGGATGGTTACAATAATACCACGATAGCTTCTATGCTAATAAATATTGATGTTACAAAACCTGAGTAAATACTCATTCTGAGCCGCGTTTCTCTCTAAGCGGCTTCCTTAATTGTACTAAAAACTTTTATACCATAACTTTATTTTAGTTTGAGTTATAATATTGAGGAATTTATTATGTCAGATTCAATAACTGATGGAGGAATAACTCTATTAATTACAGGCACGAAAGTGTATGGTTTATTAACAAATACTGATTTTAGCATTATTTTCGGAGCTTTCATTGGTGCTCTGTTTGTTGTCACTATGCCTGAGCAGCTATCTATATGGCGACGATTATCACACTTTATTATATCCTTCGCAGGCGGAATCCTTGGTGCAGGTGTTCTTGCTTCCGTTACCTCACATATGATCAGCTATACCGATAAACCACTTGATGCATTATGCGCAGTAGTAATTTCAGTTCTGGCAGTGAAACTACTTACGTCACTTTATAAACATGATATAGCAACCTTTGTAAGGTTCTTTTCATTTCCGACACACAGGAGGTAAGATGGAAAGTATTATTAATTTTTATTACTATATAAATAATATATCCTCTTCTATAAATGCATTTATTTGCGCAATGAATTTTATTGTTTTAATAGTTTCCAGGCAAGTTAGTGAAGTATACCGCAGAGTCGCCTATATTCTTGCACTTAGTTATGCAGTGATCCCTTTGCGTTATTTGTATGGTGTGTATTTAAATTCAAATTGGTTTATAATTTTATTAAATTCTGTATTTTGTATTGTAATGATTATATATCGCGGAAATTTGGCTATGCCTGTATCTAAAGTGAGGAAACTATAATGACTAAAGACGAAATGTTTAATGAAATACTAAAGAAAGAAGGTGATTATAACAATCATCCTGATGATAAGGGCGGAGAAACCCGCTGGGGAATTACGGAAAAAGTAGCGCGAGCTCATGGATACAGTGGTGATATGCGTAAACTACCCAAAAATACGGCGATGGCTATTCTGGAAGCTGATTACTGGAAGGCTCCTCGTTTTGATGAGGTTGCAAACTTTTCCACTGATATTGCCGTGGAACTATGCGATACCGGTATTAACATGGGACCCTCTGTTGCGACAAAAATGTTACAAAGATGGCTGAATGTGTTTAATCAGCAAGGAAAACTTTATCCTGACATGAATATAGATGGTCAAATTGGACCACGTACGCTCACTGCTCTGCGGATATTTTTGATGAAGCGAGGCATTGAAGGCGAGTGTGTGCTCCTGAAATCTCTTAATTGCACCCAAGGTACACGCTACCTTGAATTAGCCGAACATCATGCAACCAATGAAGAGTTTATTTACGGCTGGGTTAAAGAGCGTGTAACGTTTCATTAATACAAATTCGGCATTGCAGCTTGTAAAATTAAAGCAAGGCAATAATGAGAAATGCGACATGTTTTTTTACATGCTGAATCGCCACGGGTTTAACAGACACCTCAGAGTCATTTAAAATGGCTTAAAGAGAGGTGCGCATGAGCAGTAAGCGTTACCCTGAAGAGTTTAAAATTGAAGCTGTCAAACAGGTTGTGGATCGTGGCCATTCTGTTTCCAGCGTTGCAACACGTCTCGATATCACCA
>NZ_JBQPOM010000010.1:0-18680 GCF_052220145.1 Vagococcus sp. WN89Y
CACGATCCACAACCTGTTTGACAGCTTCAATTTTAAACTCTTCGGTATAACGCTTACCGCTCATAGGCACCTCTCTTTAAGCCATTTTAAATGACTCTGAGGTGTCTGTTAAACCCGTGGCGATTCATTCTCGGTCTCATCTGCACGGCTTTCCTGCCATCGGTAGTGGCCCCGGAGTACGACTGAATCGCACCAGTTTTCCAGAAGAGATTACTGCCCATGCTCCTGGTGAACTTACCGTAACCTTGTGGATTTGTTGTTTTCATCAGACTCACAACAATATATCGTACTACGCCGAAGCGCTTGTAAAGTAACGGGCACCAGACTTTTTGTGTATCACTGACACGGTAGTTTTCTGCGTAAATGCGGTTTATCTCCTGACTGATGTGAGCGACACGCTTTTCCGTTGGCAAATTTTTCAGGATGGAGCCGACCAGTAATATGTCGACGAAGCGACGTCCTGTTCGTAACATACCGGCCTGGCCCCGTGAGAACCACTCATTAGTTGCATAAGTGGCATTATTTTTCCAGAAGCTGTCGCGTTTATCCTGGACAGTACGGTGGAGCCATCAAAATAAGGATGATGTCTACGAAGACGTCGGATGAACGATGGCGCCGGGCCTGCCCCGTACTGATATATTTCAATCAGAATGTAAAGCGATAACCTCCGTTAACTTTTCGTTGATGGAATTTACCGCCTTTTGTGCTGTCGGCCTCCAGGTAAATTGTATGTGCGCGGTTGAGGTTGGCACTAATGCCAATACCATTATTCCACCACTGATCTTTAAATCTGTGTTTCTCTGAGGAATCGTTAAGCTTATAGCCAGTATTTCCCCCAAATTCTTTTATAAATCCAGATTTGAAGTAAATGTTTACTTTATTGTTGTCATCATTTTTTTCATACCCCAACAGAGCACTTATCCTGCCCAGTGTTGAGTCATAACTATCAAGTTTGCTTGTCAGGCCATTTGTAGCCTGGAGTTTGGCTGCATTTTGATGGCTATAGGTAAATTGCCCCTGTGGTTCAATGTAAAAACTCGTGCCGGCAAGCTTCAGGTTTATCTTATTCCCGACTTCGATTGATGCACTCATCCCCGATGAGTTAGTGCTTCCCCCAACGCTGTTGTTTTGACTGTCCGTGACTTTGAAGGTGTTTTTCAGGCGAGAAAGTTTAGCACTACCATCAATATAGAACCCATTGTCAGCCATGACAGTGCTGTAAACCCCCCAGTGATGGGATTGAACCACACCATTACCAAAAACATAATGTGGAGAAGCGTGTGTCAGCCCCATAAAGGTACCGATATACAGCGGTGTTTTTGGTGACACCCGTTTATCAAAACCAAATTGCGTCGAGTTAAAGGTCATATTGAACGGCTTTAGGCTGCCATTTCTGAACACGTCAACTTTACTGCCAGATTCCCGTATCCATGCATTGCCTTGTTGACCACTTTGCCGTAGATCACCCAAGCGCTGCATCAATGTCTGAGTCTCTGCGTGGTTCAGTATATAACTTACATTCAGTAAGTTGGCGCTGGCATCTGCTGTTGAGGTCAATGTTGAAGATGGATTAAGATTAGCAGAAGAATAAAGCTCCCAATTATTGCCATTTTTTCGAATGTCATACAAATAGCCTCCCAGCTCAACAGACGATGTTGCAGTAAAGTTTGCTATGCCATCAGCCGTTTCCACAACCGTTAATACTTCTTTACCAGTTGTCTTCTGGTTTCCACGATTCATGATAGTTAATGAATGATCACCAGCACTTGTTCCAGTCACAATCAGTTTATCATTTGTGCTTTTAACTCCCTGACTATTTCCTGCGATATTAGTACGTAAAATAAAGCTACCAGCACCCAGTAAGTTAGTGACTTTCAATGTTGAGTAATCGCCAGAATTTAATGACTTTGAAAAATCTACTGTACTGTTTTCCAGTAAAAGGTTATCCAGGTTAGAGTTCCCTGCAACATTCCAGCGACTATTATTCATATTAATATTCAGATAGCCTTGGTTAACATTATCGCTACCTGCACTACCTGACCATACAGAACCGTTCTGCATGCTAATATTAACTAAACCCCCTGTTGATTTAATGCTACCGTTGATCAGCATTTTCCCTGTTGCGTTAATCCTGCTGGGAGCGAAATGATCTTCATGTTCAGTATTGATCGCAACCTGGTCAACTGTAGCCATGTTAATAACAAGATTTCCTGTAAGGTCTATCTGGCTATCTCTCATGGCATAAATACCTTGTGTTCCGGCCACACCTGTAATAGTGATATTTTCACCGTTTATTTTCCCACTCTGGAGTGACCAGATACCGTAAGAATTTTCACCATTTTGGTTGATAACAATATCAGTGTTCTTCAGATTAATTGTAGAACCTGCAAGTTGCGATGAAACGCCAAAGCCGCTTCCTGCTGACAAACTATTACGGTTATCTGCTGTACCGAAATAATTTACCGTTGTATTCTCATTAGCAAGCAAAGCTCCGCGTGAGGATGAAGTGATATGACTGCCTGCACCAATATTCACTGTCCCACCTCTGGCTTCCAGACCATTAGAATCGGCTCCCTGCGCATCAATGACAAGCGCATCAGCCCGAAGATCGCCAAATATCCATATTCCGGTAGCATATTGACCATGTGTTTTTATCCGGCTTCCGGTACCCAAATCAACAACAGTATTAGGTTGTGCATTTATACCGTAGGCACCAAAACCTGTTGTATCAATATTTAAAGCAGTTGCTTTTAAATGGGCTATCGGATTAGGTTCATTATTCGTATTTGCAGAAATAAACACACCATAGCTACTATTACCATTTGTTATGATTTTACTGTTACTGCCTAAATCAGCACTACTGCTGTTTGTGTCTATCCTTAGTCCGATGCCTCTGTCTCCTTTTGTTTGTATGAATAAGTTATCAGCTTTCAGCGAAGACCCATCATTTACAATGACACCCAGTGATGCGGCGCTTCCACCCTCAACGTTGATACTGCTGCCAGTACCTAAATTGGCTTCTATATTTTTGCCAAACAGATAGAGACCAGTAGCACTATCACCCGCAACATCAACAGATAATTTGTTCGCAGTTAAATTGCTATTGTCTCCCAGAATAAATATTCCATCGGCGGAGTAGGGGAAAGGTGCAGTTACACTAATACTGACATTATTTCCAAGATCGACTGTACCGGTATTGGTCTTCATTACTCCATATAAGCTACCCGCATGCATTTTATCAGCGATGATTTTATCACCATCGCTGACCATGATATTATCTATTTGGCTACTTATAATTGCAGCCTGAACTGAATGCATGCACATAGCGATATTCAGACTGAGGAGACTGATTTTTGCAAATGAATATTTTGCTGATATATTATTTTTTTTTGCGGATTGGATTATATTATTACGCAGTAAACAGGCCATAACGCTCACCTAAATTGAATTAAAGCTCAGTATTATTTAGTGCTATTACACCACTTAGTGCTTAAAATGGTTCCTTGAATGGACAATGCGCTGCAATATCTGACAAATAAAGAAAACCTCGACAACGACAATAGATTGCGTGATGTGTCTGTGCTGGTTTTATGTATTTGCGCAGTTATAAAAACATGAATGGGATATGCTCCTTCAATAAATGAAAATGAGCAATCTGACGAACATAAAATGTTACCTTTATTTAATGAATTTTAAATTATGTTTTTTTGTTTTTTAAATAAACTCCGAATATTATTCAGGTGGCTAAGGGAATCTTTATGTAAAGCCCACTTATAGAAAACGTAACTGTTGTTATCTTATTCTGACTATGCCACCGGGGAGGAATATGGTAATCCAGATGAATATTTTTGTGAGCCTGTAACGAAGTCTGTAATTAATAGTATTAATTACATGTTCCTATACATCATCATACGATCTTAAAATTTCAGTATATATGTGGTCTGGTTTATGTTAATAACAGAGAGAATATCAGATAAAGAACGTTTACTTACTGCGGTTGTTACCTGAACAATACTTTTAATTTTCCGGCTTTAAAATACTGGTATCCTCTTTTCTTATTAGTTCTCATGATTAGTTGCTAGTGTTATTATATGCATGTCATGTTATATCCTTGATATGACAACAATATTACTTTGCCTGCAATTAATTATATGATTATATAATCACTTTACTGAATGAGATGAAAATGCAGATTGTGAAATTTTAGTGAAGAATTAATCTCAAAATGAAACAGATCGTTTCTATTTAACTTATTTGAAAAATAATTTTACAATTAAACCCTGCTTGTATCTTGATGTTATAATACCGTATGGGTATTGTTGCGGTGTGGTTTCAAAGGTGGCAAATATGTCCGAGTAATACCCAAAATCATTCCTGTTACTGGATATACTGCAATGAACTTTATTATTCGAATGGATCATCCCCGATTATGGGATAATTGAAATGGGGCACATTTTCGGGGATGGTTCATTCGAATGTAGTGGGGGCAACATATAAAAGCATAGCAAATACTGTTCCAGCCAAAGTAGATATTTTGAAATGACAAGATGACAGATTTTATTCATGAATAAAAAACTCGTCATCGCTGATTAACTACTTGGGTCTTTTTTTTGCTTTTGATAAAGCAAAGTTGCTTGCACATCGCATCAGAATAAGCGCATTGCCAGCGGCATTTTTATATCGTGAGGTGATGGTTTATTCTGATGTGATGAAATCAACCTGTGGTATCCCCGGAAGCGCATTATCACATCTCGATGTAAGCGTTAAACGTTCTGTTGTGGTATGACTTTTTAGCCACCCATTCCGGGTGGCCTTTTTTTACCAATAACAAGACATATTTCGGACTGACTTATTTCTTAATGACAGCATTGACCGGACACTATGTACTTATGGAACGTTATTGCCGATACTGAAAAAGGAGATAGACCTTATAAATCGTTTATTCCTGTTTGTGTTGCAAATTTGCCAGACGGCATGGATCTCACGGGCATAGCCGCGCTTCGCGCCAGTCACCACCGGACTGTAACAACTGCCGACACAGGATACTTTTGCAGACTAGAATTGCTTATAATTTTAGTTACATCATACTTATTATAGACAATATAATCCCCCCTCAAGCAAAGCGCCATTCATTGTCAATCAGAGGCAATTTATTACGAACCTGTAGAATAATTAAAAAATCTCCTGGCGCAATAATTTATATTCCTGAAAATGTTGCTGTAAAATAAGAATATTTAGATTGACCAATAAATAATTTCAAGTGGATTTTATAGCTGCTTTTTTTGCAAAAAATATTTTATTATCCAAATATACTTGATGGTAAGCGCTTTACGGTTTTTCAGATCCTACTGACATTCTATAATGAAAAATATTTCTATATCTTTCTTGAAAGATACCCGGCATGAGATATATTATATTTATCATGTCTTTCTATGCGCACATGAACCCCCATAAAGAAAAGGCGCTAACAATTAATTATCTTGCCTTACTGATGGCATCAATTAAATAATAAAAAATAATGCAGCAAAAAACACGATAGTTAATATTCGTTATATATAATAAAAATTATGTACATAGCATGTATCGTTAAAAAATTTCATGAATAAAGCATCTTTTGGCTGTGAATCAGGGTTAGAGACAACGTTAGCAACTTTGCACATTGGAGAAATGGGGAAGAATCCTGCGATATCACTCAAAAATATTCTACTTATTAAAATGTACCTTTGAAAAAGTAGAATTAAACTGATACGCTTTTCTGCTACCAATCCGTTACAGATTTCACAGAGTACAGGTGGACTTACCGGACGCTTTGTCGGTAGGCCAAAACCTGAACAAACTAAATACATGAACAGGTTATTCGGTGCTCCACCACATCTTCTTACTACACAGCCTGACGGCGGTATTTCCTCGGCTTTTTTACCTGCGTCCACGGGAGATACTGCACCTCCGGTCAGCCCTGCACGGGCCTATCTACTGTCACTGAACTCCCTCCGCAGCCGCCAGACGATGGCCTCTTTTCTTAATACGGTGGCACGCATTCTTGGCTCCCGCGATCTGGATGACTGTCACTGGGCAGCACTGCGACGCCACCATGTGCTGGCTCTAATTGAGATGTTACGGGATGCCGGACTGGCTGTAGCCACGGTAAATACTTACCTGTCAGCACTCAGGGGTGTTGCGCTTGAAGCCTGGATGCTGAGACAAATGGAAGTAGAAGATTACCAGCATATCCGTGCGGTTCGTTCGGTCCGTGGCAGTTCACTGCCACGCGGACGGGCTCTTCAGCACGAAGAAATCCGTGGTCTTTTTGCCGTCTGCGAGGCAGACCGGAGCAACAAAGGGCTACGGGATGCGGCAATGATTGGTCTTCTTCTTGGCTGCGGCCTGCGCCGCTCGGAGATTGTGTCTCTCAGTTACGAGGATATTCAACCCAGCGACCGGGCTGTGAAGGTGCTCGGCAAGGGTAACAAGGAACGACTGGCCTACGTACCGGCTGGTGCCTGGCAACGTTTGCAACTGTGGACAGATCAGATCAGGGGTGAGCAACCCGGTCCGTTGTTTACGCGTATACGCCGCTATGACTTCCTGACGGACGACCGTCTGACAGACCAGGCCGTTTACCATATCCTTCAAGTACGCCAGTGTCAGGCCGGGATTGAGAAATGTGCTCCACATGATCTTCGGCGCACTTTTGCGTCGGCTATGCTTGATAATGGCGAAGACCTGATTACCGTGAAAGACGCGATGGGCCATGCAAGTGTTACCACCACGCAGAAATACGATCGCCGAGGAGAGGAACGATTACGCCAGGCCAGAGACAGACTGGATCTGGACGGTTTACCTTAATCACAGAATTAGCAAAGCATCCATAAAACGAACGTTTTGTGGAACCTGGTCGCATCACATTGCGGTTGCAGTCAGTCTGGGTTGGAAATTCTGAGGCTAATATAATCCTACCCGCGAATAGTGGGCACACGACTAAGTGAGTAAACTCTCAGCCAGAAGTGACTCATGACAAAATCAGCATTAATCAGCAAAAAGCCACGTAAACAACACTTTTATGGTTCCATGTATTGCCCTGCCTGCGAAGTACCTGAAAAAACTTTTTAAATCCGTATCACGGATAGCGTTCAGCCGCCACGGTCGGTGCCATAATAACCGGTTCATCACATCGCGTATCCGGCTGATAACAAAATACCGTCCTGTTCAGCGACAATGTCCTGCATGTCTGACGTAAGCTCATAGCAAACTGCGCGGTCAGATAGCTGACCAGCTTACGCTTTATCACTGGTTTTAAAGCTTTTTTGCATTGATCTCCTCCCTGAAAACAGTACCAGGCTAAACTGGAATCTCCGGTCTTTTTTCCACGTTACCGGGAGGTATATCCGCCATGAAAAAGACCCGTTATACCGAAGAACAGATCGCGTTTGCGCTGAAACAGGCCGAAACCGGCACCCGCGTCGGGGAAGTCTGCAGAAAGATGGGCATTTCTGAAGCCACTTTTTATATCTATGGACTACCTCCGTTTTGCAAGCACTGATTCTGGTTTTGGGTTGTTGCTTACATCTATCCGGCATCAGGAAAATCTGTGCCCAAATGGGTAATCCGCACACAATCGCCTCAACAACTGGACGGCCTCTGAGGCCAGTATAAAAATCAGGTTCCGATTGTGCAGGTGCAACCTCTCACCATTTTTCAGTACGCTGTAACTTTTCTCGCAGGGTATTAATTTCACACTACCTGATACTCGGTCCCATTTCTCAGCATCGACCAGATTATTCTCGCGTTTTTGTTAGCGACCGCCACAGTCGTTTTATTAAATCCGCGCCGTTCCTTTAACTGGTTAACCCACTGATTCATATAACCATCATTGTTATTCGTGGCAACCCTGACGACAGCGCGGGCACCATGAATAAAAAGAGTACGCAGATGCTTGTCGCCTTTTTTCGTCATATTCATCAGCACCTGCCTGTCCCCACTCGAGTGCTGGCGTGGAACCAGACCCAGCCATGCAGCAAAGTGGCGGCCATTCTTAAATTCATTTCCTTTGCCAATAGCAGCAACAACAGCCGTGGCCGTTTTAGGGCCAATGCCTTTCACTTTGGCGATACGCTGACAGTCTTCTGATTGCCTGAATACCGTTTCAATCTCCTTATCAAAAAAATGGATCCGACGCCCGAGATCGTTAAAGAGATCATAGAGTTCCGCAATTGTTCTGCGCATACGGGGACTCAGACCGTTTTCTGCATCTTCAAGGATAAGAGGTATAGCTCTGCGAGTCCTGGAGACAGCGCTACCAATGGGGATCCCCCGGTCAAGTAACAGCCCTCTTATTTGGCAGACTGTCGCAGTGCGGTGATTAACAATACGCTGTCTTGCCCGGTGCAAAGCCTGGATATCTTGCTGTTCCGGGCTTTTTGGCGGCACGAACTGCATTGTCGGTTGCATCAGAGCCACGGCGATGGCCTGTGCATCATTGCCGTCATTTTTTTGCCCGCGGACAAAGGGTTTTACATACTGAGGACTGATGACCTTTACTTTATGCCCCAGTTTCTCAAACTCACGCTGCCAGTAAAATGCGCCTGTGGATGCTTCTATACCGATCAGACAGGCCGGAATATTCGCCACCGTCTGGAGTAATTCTTTCCGGCCGGTACGTTTTGAATAAACCGGCTTACCGGCCTGGTTTAATCCGCAGAGCTGAAAGACATTTTTAGCCAGATCAATACCCAGAAATACGATATTCATGGTGATTCTCCTGCTGAGTAAATTTTGTACAGTTAACCGCAGAGGGAGGAGGTAGTCCATCCCATTAACTGGAAGAAAAAATTTGCCGGTCTGGGGGTGACCGAACTGCGTCGTCTGCGGCAGCTGGAGGATGAAAATCAGCGGCTGAAGAAACTGGTGGCTGACCTGAGTCTGGACAAGGAGATGCTGCAGGAGGTGCTGAAGCAAAAGTTCTGAGGCCGGCTCAGAAGCGCCAGGCGGNTGTCCGGCGGGGTTGCGGGCTGCTGATGCAGAGCAGAACCGTTTACCACTGGCAGAGCCGGCGTGACGATCGGGCGATAACCCTGCGCATCAGGGAGATAGCGGAAACCCGGATCCGCTACGGTTGTCCGCGTATTCATATCCAGTTACGCCGGGAAGGCTGGCCTGTTAACCACAAGAAAACCCACCGGATTTATTGTCTGGAAGGACTGAATCTGCGCAGAAAGCGTCCGTGCAGGCATGTCAGTGCAGCACATCGTCAACAGCGTCCCATCCTGAGCGGTGTCGATCAGTGCTGGAGTATGGATTTCGTGTCGGATAATCTGTTTAACGGACGGCGTTTCCGGGCGTTAACTGTAGTGGATAATTTTAGTCGTGAGTGTCTGGCGATCCACGCCGGAAAGTCGCTGAAGGGCGAGGATGTGGTCGGTGTGATGGAAGGATTACGGGTAATGAGTAAACGTCAGCGGTGCGTATTCACACAGATAACGGCAGCGAGTTTATCTCGAAGAGTCTGGATAAATGGGCGTATGAAAACGGGGTGACAATAGACTTCTCCCGCCCCGGAAAGCCGACAGATAATCCGTTTATTGAATCATTTAACGGCAGTCTGCGGGATGAATGCCTGAACATTCACTGGTTCCTGTCACTGGAAGATGCGCAGGACAAACTCGACAACTGGCGCATGGAATACAATCATGAGAGAACGCATTCATCATTAAATGACATGACTCCGGCTGAGTTTATCCGAAGTCTCCGGAAAGACGAAGATCTCTGATTTAGCACTGCATTGATTTTGGGCCAGGGTCAACATGAAGCCGGTTATTCCTGATTACGACGGGATCATATTCGGGGTCAGGGTCACTGAGATGTCTAGAACTCTATATCATCCGTGAACTCTATCCACTGATTTTATCGGTTCTCGCCTATGCCAATCACCCGCTCTTGACATAGGAGCGTCAATACTGTAGCAAAATTTCATAATCGCGTCCCCATATATATATTGAAACTACTCTTAAAAAAGTCAGTTTTTTCTTGTCTCGAATTCACACATTTAATTTTTAAAATAAACCTTAATTATAGGTCATGATAGCAATAGTGTCAGCATAATCCAGAAAAACACACAGTAATGGAGGGGTTATATTATTTGATATTTAGTTTGTTGATATCTTTATTAAAAAATAAAAATATTCATTGGATTCTTTTTTGTTTATCTTTCAACTTAAAAAATTGAAGGAGTGACAAATGGGAAGTAATGTTGTTAACATTGAAGCCACAACACCCGTTGTGAGCAAATTAAAAAAACTGTTACGAAGAAAAATTTATTCCTTTCATGCTTTACCGATATCTTGTCAGGGTTCAAGTGACATCATTACTGAGCAAGATACAGAATCCTACGGCAAATATGAGTTCTCTATTGCCGGCGATGAATTTGATAATTTCTTTTTCCCTAAGAAAGTAATCCGCCAGTCACAGCTATTAACCTCAAAGCTTTATAATTCGGATTCAACATTTTATATTACTGGTGGAACTTGTGTTGCCAATCAAATTGCAATCTCTGCTCTATTTAAGCAAGGTAGTCGTATCCTGATTGATAAAAATTGTCATCAGTCTGTGCACTTTTATTTACAATCAATAGGAGCAAAAGTTGATTACCTCTGCTCTGATCTTCAGGCCGAAAATGGGCAAATACGAGCATGGTCATATAATATGCTGGAGAATAAAATTCTTGATCTGCAAAGAAAAGGAGAAGTTTATGATCTCGTTGTTTTTCCCGCTCAGTCATATGAAGGCCTTATTTATGATGTTCCGGGAATATTAACTAAGTTACTCGCTGCGGGAGTAAAAACGAGAAAGTTTTTTATAGATGAAGCTTGGGGAGGACTAAATTATTTTAGTGAAGATACAAAACCTTATACAGCTATGAATATAGCGCAGCTCATAAATTATTACCCGGACCTGGAAGTTATATGCACTCAGTCTGCTCATAAATCAATGTTTTGTTTACGTCAGGCTTCTTTGATTCATTGTCGGGGTAACCATGGGCTGGCAGAAAGGATAGAGACAGCCAAATATCGAATTCATACAACCTCTCCAAATTATCCTATTCTGGCTTCTCTTGATAATTCGCAGGCCCAGATGGCAATATATGGTTCAGCGCTTGCCGCATATTCAAGAAAATTAGCCTCTTACTTTAAAGAGGAAATATCTAATATAACAGAATTAAGTGGTTGTAATATTCCTGATAATGTATTTAGCGAGCATTGGCATATTCATTGTGACCCAACAAAAATTTTTCTGAATGTATCTTGTCTCGGCAAGGCAGAAGATATAAAAAACCAGCTTTTCAAGAAAAGCATTTATGTTAATCGAACTATAAATGATAATTTACTATTTAATTTTCATATAGGGATTAACAAAAATGCAGTAAAAAGTCTTATTTCCGCACTAACTGAAATAAGTGTTAGAAAGATGTCATCAATTCCTTCTGTTTCTGAAAAATTTATTATACCTTACCCTCCTGGAGTCCCGTTAGTTTTCCCAGGAGAAATAATAACAAATGAAACTAAGGAAAAAATAGCCCTTTGCAAGAAAAAGGGGTTGATGATCATTGCGGCATAACTTTTTAACAGAGTAATTGAATATGATACCATTAAATAAATTAAAAGAGATAGCAATTCTTCATGGTAACGAAGTATGTATATTAGATAAGAATAAAAGTTACACGTGGAATAATGTAATTAAATTAGTTGAAGAGCGCATAGTTTTTCTTTGCCGTTCATATAATAAAAAACAGTTACGGTCTGTTTGTTACATTTCAAAAAACACTGCTGATTTAATTTGCTGGTTATCGGTTTTTTCTACTTTAGGTATTCCGGTAAATGGTCTTGATTACTCGTTACCTGTAGAAACACTGGTAAAGCTATTGAAGAGAATAAATCCTAGTATTTTACTTATTTCTTTCAAAATGTATACATGTCAGGAAATTAATACATTAATGACTGATAATATAACGATGTTTGCAATTGACTCTCCTTCAGACCGTATTATTCAAAGTATAGGTGAGTTTCATAGCCATGAGTTGAAAGAGCTAATAAATGGGCATAAATCAGTACCAGAACGACTGGTTTCGCTAACATCTGGAACAAGCTCCATTCCTAAAATTGTTTATCGCTACAAATCTTTTGAAAGTAAACGATTCAACTGGTTTATTAATCGATACAAGTTTACAAGAAGTGATGGGTTTATGCTGATTTTACCTTTGTACCACGCTGCTGGTTATGGTTGGGCTAAAATGTTTATGTTGCTTGGCGCACCTTTATATTTGGTTGACCAAGAAAACGAACAAATGCTTCTTCATACCATTTCCCAGCATTCAGTCAAAACAACAGTGCTGACTCCGAATATAGTATCAAGATTAGTTGTTCTAGCGCAGGGAAATAAAATTAAGCATTCTTTGCGTTGGGTCTTAGTTGGAGGAAGTTATTTTTCCGTAATAACAAAACGCGCGGCCATATCGATATTTGGTGAAATATTTTATGAATATTATGGTTGTACTGAATCTGGGGTAAACGCATTATCTGAGCCTATGGATATGCTTGCATATCCAGAAAGCGTTGGGAAAGCATTTGAAGGAAATAGTATTATAATACTCAATGATCGAAATTGCCCGGTGAAAAATGGCGAAAGTGGTCGGATTGCTGTTTCTAGCTATATGCTTATGGATGAGTATTCGGATGGTACACGCCCGTTTGTTCAGATTAGTGGTAAAGATTATTTTTTGATGGCTGACTTTGGTTACCTGGATCTTGATGGGCGGTTATTTCTTCTGAATAGAAATGGCGATACCTATAACAGGTATAATTTATACACCATCGAAGAAAAGGTTAGAGCATTACCATGCATAAAAGATGTTGCTGTTGTATCTTCCTTCAAAGAAGGAAGACATCATATCAAATGCGTTTTTAGCACAAAAAAAGATCATGACGTTTATATTCTTGTTGATAAAATAAAAAAGGTTGTTGGCGAAATTGGTGATAGCATTTTTGAAGTTCATGCGGTTAATGAAGTGCCTTACAGTCCTAGCGGGAAAGTTAGATTTAATGCAGTTTTTAAAATGTTAGCTGCTGCCTAATTCTATAATAATAATTATTTGCGATTTTATTAATGGGAGTATTTATGAATAAAACATATATCAAAGGACTGGCTTATTGTATGCTTGCTACAATTACCTGGGGATGTATGTTCCCAATAATGACTAATGCTCTTAAATATATTGACCCATTCAACTTTATAGCTTTGCGTCATGCAATTGCTGGATGTACACTAGCATTGTTACTATATTTACGTGAAGGTTGCGGCTCATTTAATCTAAAAAAAGAACGCTGGATGTTAGCTTGGTTATTTGGGACATTAGGTTTTGCGGGGTATGGGTTTTTGATATTTCAGGGGCAGCGGATAATCGGTTTTAATGGTGCATTAAACGCATCCATCATTATGGCAATCATGCCAATGCTTACTGTATTAATGATGTGGATTTTAAAGAGGAAACGTCCAAACTTAAGTACGTTAGGATTGTTTACTGTATCTCTGGTAGGTGTATTGTTGGTCAATACAAATGCTAATGTTATAGTGGCATTTCAATCAATGGGAAACTTTAAAGGACATATATTATTGATATTGAGTTCATTTTGTTGGGTGCTATACACTATGGGTGGGAGTTATTTTCCTGACTGGAGTCCAATCCGTTATACAACTATTACATTGCTTTTGGGTTTGATAAGTGTTGCTACAATCAATTCTGTTTTACTTCATATCGATTATATTAAGTTACCGCAGCGGACTTTATTATATACAATTTCCCCGCATTTGCTGTATATGTCTCTCCTGGCTGGCGTTGTTGCGGTACTAAGCTGGAATGCTGGTAACAAAATTGTTACGGCTAGTAATGGAGCTTTATTTATGAATATTGTTCCGATTACGACGTTTATCGTATCAACGTTAAATGGTGTTACACCCACATACATACAGGTTCTAGGGATGTTTTTAACTATTTCTGCGCTTGTTTTAAATAGCTTAAACCAGCGCAGAATAAATTTAATAAAGGAAATATCCAATAAAGAATTGTCAACGGTTCATCAAAGTGAACCACCTAAATAGATCCCACTTAAGATATATCCCAGAGGTCTTTTACGGTAGCAATTAATGCTGAAACAATTGGGGAGGCCTCTTTTTTACGATCCCAAAGGAAGCAAAGTTTACTCACCGCTTTTTCTCCTGGCCAAATATACATTTCGTGATTGTCTTGAGCAGATAAAGCAATATCCTCACGCATTAAAGTTAACCCCATTTCAAGACTAACTAATTCTGTTAATGTTTTTTCTTGATCAGCTATTATTACTGGCTTAATAATAGCATTGTGTCTGTCAAAAAATGCTTTAGAAATTGAGGTAAATGAACATTTTTCAGGAGTTGCTATCCATGGGAGCGTTTGTATTGTCTTCCAATCAGCACTTTCAAGCTTTTCTTTCCAGCTCCATGGTCCAACGATGCAAAGTGAAATGGAGGATACCTCTATTACACCCAGTCTCGGAGAATTAACCTCTCCTATAACGAATCCTGCATCCAGGGTTCCATTCAATATCCCATCAATAATATTCCCGGAAATATCTTGCCTTATAGTAAGATTTACCTCTTGATGGCGCAGACGGAGCTGTGAAAGCACTGTCGGAAGATTAAGAATCATTGGAACTGAAATTGTTCCTAATGCGCAGGTATTTTCATTGTTAAGAGATCTGGCTTTTTGCAAAAATTCTTTTGCCGCTTCTAATGCTCTTTTGGCCTCATCTCGCATGACCAAACCAGCCGATGTTAACTCCATCCCTCGTGGTGTTCTATTAAATAATTTTACCTTGAGTTCACATTCCAACGATTTGATATGCAAACTTATTGCTGGTTGACTCAGGAATAAAATGCTGGCTGCCCGTGTTATGCTTGATGTTTCTGCTACAGTAACAAATGTCTTTAATTGATTAAGATCCATAAAAATCCCCCTATCCGATAAATAAAATTCATATATCTTTAAACAAAAATACAGATGGTTAACTTTTTGAATGTTAATTCATTGATTTTTTTGTTACCGATGTGTAAGTGTTTTTAATACCTCCCTTTCATGTAAAGCCGTACCCGCAAATAAAAACAAGTAGCTTAGCGCTACGCTAATAGTAAGATTTATCATTCAATTGTACTAAAAGAAATCCACGGATTTACTGCGACCGCTCTCATTTTTCCAGATTTAATATTTCAATATCAATTACCTAATTCCCTTTGGGAAGATATTACCAAAGACAAAATTATAAATTCTCTGAATTATGCCGTAACGCAATAACGTATTGAATTTTAACAAAATTATCTCAATCTTTTTGCTGATAGCTCATCATTAATTTATCCACATACACATCTGCATCTTATCATTTCGCACGGATATGCTTCAGCCATAAGCATAAATAATCGGCTTCAGGACAACTGCAGATTTTACGGCGAATTTGGATGGTGTCCTCAACATGGAGCGAAGCGGGAACAGCTCTGGTTACTGTATATACCCCTGGTTTTGAAGATGTGAGTAACCGGAATCTGCACTGAAACGCTTTGAACAGGCCATGTTGCGAAATCACCGCAGTAGTATCGATTATCATCAGCACACAAAACACTACTTTTAGCGGTGGTAAGGGCACTATGTTTTGAGGCTTGCACGGTTTTTTTTTAATACCTATTTTTAATGTTGTAACTAATACAACCGTAAGGCAGTATAAGGTCTTTCCATTTAGATAGATAATGTAGTGGCACACTGAATTTGGCCACCTGAACAGAGGTGATATGCTCGCCTCAGAACAATACAGATGTCCCAATGAAAAGAAGAAATTTCAGTCCTGAATTCAAACGAGAACCCGCTCAGCTGGTTGCCGATCAAAACTACACCGTCTCTGATTCTGCTAAAGCTATGGATGTCGGTCTTTCCACGATGACGAAATGGGTCAAGCAACTGCGCGAAGAGCGTCAGGGCAAAATGCCAAAAGCCTCCCCCATAACCCCGGAACAGCTCGAAATACGCGAGCTGAAGAAAAAGATACAACGTATTGAAATGAAAAATGAAATATTAAAAAAGGCTACCGCGCTCTTGATGTCAGACTCCCTGAACAGTTCTCGTTAATCGGGAAACTCAGAGCGCAGTATCCTGTGGTTACACTCTGCCACATGTTCGGGGTTCATCGCAGCAGTTACAAATACTGGAAAAATCGTCCTGAAAAGCCAGACGGCAAGCGGGCTGTATTACGCAGCCAGGTTCTGGAGCTGCATAACATCAGCCATGGCTCTGCCGGGGCAAGGAGCATCGCCACGATGGCAACTATGAGAGGCTTCAGAATGGGGCGCTGGCTTGCCGGCTGCCCCACTGCTTCATATAGAATGGCAGGGCAGTCGTCTTTGCCAATTGCTGGTATGAGTGAAAACGAGAAGGTGAAATTAAAAACGCTATTTCTTTTACCGCCGGCACCGACAACCAGTATTCATGGACTCCATCGGTAGTATCCTTTTAGAGCGCAATGACAAAGCTAAGGGATTTCTGATACTCGCCGCATCAGCAGACAACGAACTCCTTGATATTCATGATCGGTAGCCACTGGTTCTTCCTTCGGATACTGCACGGGAATGGCTGCACCAGGACACGGCGGAAAAATGGCTGAAGAAATCGCTGCCAGTGCAGTAGTGCTGGCAGACGAATTTACCTGGCATGCGGAGCCGACAGCAGCGGGAAACATCCGGAATCAGGGAGCTGAACTGATTTAATCGGCTGGATGACAAATGGAGGATTTGAGCCACCCATGTGCCGTCGTGGTCATTGTATTACCTGAATGCGAAGCACCAAAAAAATGTCATTTGCCATAACAACATGCTCATAGCGATGTTAATAACCATGAACATTATGTGGGTCGAATGGCGGACTTCCTCGAAGGGTTATATTTCAGATAGCCGCGTAATACCACCCTGAGCAAATGACTGACACCGGGCAGAGGCATTCTTCAGTTCGTTAGCTCGTTTTTTGTCATATTCCCGATCCCAGGGAACAAAGTGAAGCATATTGCTGTATTGTTCTTTGACAGATTCAGGACACAGCAGTCTGACGTTATTAAATGAATAAACCATAATACCCTGCACAGTAAAGTTTCCTCCCGGAATATGATCATCCATCCGCCACTCCTGATTGCTGAAATGAGACGCCGGAAACTTATTTCCATCTATCTGATAACGGCGGGGCTGCCAGTCAGAAATTCCTGCTAAAGCCATCGTTTTGTCAATGAGAACATGATAAAAAGATGATATATACATACTTGTCATAAGGAGCCAGAGACTCACTGTGAGAAGGGTGAATCTTATGTGCCATGTCTCATTTCGCGCAGAGTTATCGGTATTCACATACACAGCACCGGGTAAATGTAAAAGTATGCCTAACCCCGAAATGAGGATGGCTAGTTTCAGTAGAGTGAGAAAACTGTCTCCGGCCACTTGTGTATCCACCCATCTGATAACAGTGCCAACGCAGAACGAAAAACAAAGAATAATAATTAAAATAAGAAGCGGACTACTAATAAAAAGCCAACGAGCTGTTTTCCTTTGGGTTTCAGGTCTCTGATATTCCTGAGCATTTTTGCTGCCTTTCTGAGCAAAAGATAATTAATCAGAAAGACTGATAAGATCCCTGCCAGAAAAAGTGACCAGCCCAGTACAGACTCATAATCTGGATATCTGTCAGCAAGAAAAGCCCATAAAAAAACGTAAATACAGCTGGAGGAATGGCAAGCAAGGCAGCCAAAGAAATCCTTGCTTTTATGTCATGGTAATTGTGAAATTCTTTTTTATTTTTCGGTATCGAAAGGCAAAAAATCAGTGAAGGAAAAAAAATCACCCCTAACGCGGTAGTGACCAGTATCATAAAAATGAAGACATAATTAAATATACCCGTTGCTGACAGGTTCTCTGTAAACAAAGAACCATTATCAAAATAGCCAAGATATATTCTTATAATAAGAAGAGACAGTACCGGAGGCGTTAGGCTAATAAGCCAATAAAATTTTTTCATTGTTATTCCTTAATTGTGAAACTGTGAATCGCCACAGGTAATCCAGACACTTCCGAGTCGTTGATAATACTGGTTTTCATATTCTGTCGGTGACATCTGACCGCCAGAACCATGCCGGCGTTTACTGTTATAAAACATTTCGATGTAATCAAAAATATCGCTGCGGGCTTCTTCCCGCGTTCCGTAGACCTTTTTCTTTATCCGTTCGCGCTTCAGGAGCTGGAAAAAGCTTTCTGCAACTGCGTTGTCGTGACAGTTACCGCGACGGCTCATACTGCCTTCCAGACCGTGTGATTTCAGGAACGACTGCCACTCATGGCTTGTGTACTGACTGCCCTGATCCGAGTGAACCAGCACCTGTTT
Source organism: Vagococcus sp. WN89Y (assembly GCF_052220145.1). Lineage (NCBI taxonomy): Bacteria > Bacillati > Bacillota > Bacilli > Lactobacillales > Enterococcaceae > Vagococcus > Vagococcus sp. WN89Y. The sequence goes on from NZ_JBQPOM010000010.1 coordinate 18,488, forward strand.
TTGGGGATTACGCCGCCATACAGCCATCAGCAGTCCGTTCAGGATAATGTCCTTTGTCATCCGGGATTGCATTGACCAGCCGATAATTTTGCGTGAGAACAGGTCAACAACCACGGCCAGATACAGCCAGCCTTCGTGAGTCCTGATGTAGGTTATGTCCGTTACCCACCGTTCATCCGGAGCATCCGGGTTG
>NZ_JBQPOM010000011.1:0-219009 GCF_052220145.1 Vagococcus sp. WN89Y
CCACATCAGCCACTACCCGGTCGCCGCGCAGCTCTGCACCCAGCAGGAACGTATCACGGCCGCTGTTAACGTTCAGCGTCTCATCCGCATGAACCTGGCTGTTATGGTTGACCAGGCTGGAGCCATTCTCTTTGCTCTGCGAGCGGCTGGCACCCACATCCACACTGAAGCCATTTTGCTGGCCAATCAGTGAGAAACTCACGCCCAGCGAGTACTGATTACCGCTGCTGTTACTCTTTTCTTTTTCCGTATTCAGCGCAGCGGTCAGACTGATATCGCGCCCGGCGCTCAGCAGGACATTCTTACCGGCAATATTGACGCCCTGACCCTCGATATCCTGGCTGGCTTTAAGAATGACCGATTCCCCGGCTGCCAGCTGACTCCCCAGCTGTTGCTGGTTCCGGTAATCCTGCTGTTCTTTTGATGACCCGGCGGAAACACCCACACCCACGCGGATCATGGATGAGTTATAGGCATCCTGCGCCACGTTAGCCGCCGTGGTCAGCCCGGCCTGCGCTGCATAAATAGCCGTCAGACGCGGATCGCGTCCTTTTTCCTGCGAGCGGGCAGCACTTTCCAGCGCCTGCGCGGCCGTCACTGCCCAGCCGGAGGCGTAGGCGGTGGCTGCATACTGTGATGAGGAGAATTCACTGCGCGTATGCAGACGATCTTCGCTGACGTCCAGGCGTATATTTTCGCCACTCAGCACCAGCGATTTTCCGGCGCTGATATCACCACCGTTTACCGAAACATCCTTCTTCGCCTGCAGTGAGACGTTGCCCTGCTGGCTGGCAATCTGGCTGCGCAGCGTGCTTTGCTGGTTGCGAAGGCCGGACTCGAATTATCTTCTATTCTTTTGAAATAGCGATAAATATTGATTTTTAATTTTTGGACTTGCCCCCAGAATGGACTTTAATTACAAAAGCTGAGAGGAAAGTCACAAAAATTGGTGGTTTATGCGCTGCATTAAAGGCTCGTCAGGTTAAAAAAACCTCTTTAGCTTTTAACTCGTATCGCTACGAACACTGGCTTCAATATGGTAAAACTTATCTCTACAACTAACAGATTTATAAGCCTTTACCTTTACCTGCCCCTCTACGAAATCGCCGCATGTTATATTAATTATCATATTTAAAGTCGAAATTTATTTTACCATTTTTTATATCTACGACAATGGTACATTGCGTCCATACTGGTTTCCCATTGGTCATATTTTTTTCAATATATATATTTCTCATTTCTGTTAATAGCAATCGAAGATCATGACTTGCCAGGCCGTCAGGAACAAACCAACTTTCGTTCCCATCAAAATCAATATAGTCGTATTCATACTCACACGACTCCCCATCTAAAGAAAGCTTTGCACGAACAATAATCCTTTCCGCATTAGCAGGGCCTGCATCAACTAAAAGTTGGCCAATTTTATAATTAAAAGTTTCTAATTCACTCATTTTGTCCCTCCAGGCATATTATTGATGTTTTGTACCACGGGTCGGCCATCATTGACAGAATAAACGACGTCAAAACTGGCTGGTCTGGGGCTATCATCGATATAAACTGGATTTATTTTTACCTTAACGGTGTTACCAGCCTTAAGTTCATTAGCCCATTTGTTTTCTAATTGTTTCCAAACACCTCGGTTAAGCTTAGCGTCCATAGGAACAAGATTAATTTTCTCTCCTGGACCATCAAAAATACTGGCGATCAAATGTCCACCTTCATCACCGTCAAGGCCACATTTTCCTGCTTTACACTGCTGATATTTATTACGATCCTTTGTATTTAGCTTTAACGTTCCTTCTACTGAATCAACCCGTCCTGCAGCGTCAGTTCTGAACGTTTTATCACCATCAACCTTATAAAGTGTATTAGGCTTTGGATTATTTAACTCTTTTGTCCAGTTGTTTTTACCGCCTGAATTTAGGTGAACTATATCTAACCCGGAAGCAGCCTCTGGTTCAACAATTTGCTTGATCGTAGTTGTACCAAACTTTTTCCCTGTTTGTTTCTCAACAGCCATTAGGGCGCTCAGTTCTGCAAGCTCATCCAGTGCTTCTTTGCTGACTTTACCTGTCGTAAGGGCGATGCCCAGGCCAGCAGGTACAGCATCCCCCATACCGGCTTCCGCAAGCCATATGGAAACCTGGTTAGCACACAAAACCGGATTCGCGGAGCACGTCGCAGCCGCCGCTTGTGCACTCGCTACCAGCGCAGGTGTCGCTGCAATTATTGCTGCGCCTGCGGCACCACCGCCCAGAGCTAAAGCGATCGCTTTGTTAACCGCCAGACCACGCTGGCACGCAGTCCCACCAGCATCCGTTGCACAAGAAAGAACATCTTTCCCATGTGCCTGTACCAGGCTCGTTTGCCCAGGCTCAGTACCACCCATCAGATTATTTTCTACGGTGGTTTTCCCGGCCTGCGCCCCTGCAACAGCATTCGCACTACTGTCTCCGATCAGCCCACCTGCAAGGCCGGACGCCAGTGTCGCCAGGACGCTTACCGTCTGTTTTTGTTCCTCATTCAGTTCACCGACTTGTTTTTTGTACAGCTCAAGGGCAAGTTTGCCGGCAATCTCACCTGCTGCCGCTCCGGCAGCTGCCGCAGCAGCATTCTTGCCAGCGGCTGCCGCCAGTGCGGCGTTGACCACCGCGTGAGCAATAACTTTCGCGGCATCATCCTTAACGTTTTGTCCGATGAGATAAGCAACCTCTGGTGCTGCGGCTCCCGCAAGCGCAGACTTAATATCGCCGCCAGCCAGAGCCTGCACTGCCGTTGTCGCAGCAGTGATGCCGCGCTGCAAGCTACTTCCCGTGCCATACTGCGCTTCTGCAATTCTGCCCGCCTGCTCGGTAATTTCTTTCTCGGTGGGAGCCTGCTTACCCATTCCGACCAGTTTTTCTTTCGCCGCCTGCAGTGCAGCCGGGTCTTTCATCGCCTTCTCTTTGGCAATTTTTCCTTGTGTACGGGCAATATCCATTGCCTGGCTGCCAATATCGCTGATGAGGCTGACCGCCTTCAGGCGGTTTTGCTCCTTCTCCTTGTCAAAGATCGGGCTGATGCTGTCGTTGGCGTGTTCCGTGTCACGGCTGAGCGCGGCCACGTCCTGCTTCTGGTTCTGCTGATCACGGACAGTAATTGTGCCGTCAGCCACTGCTGCCTGTGTAGTACCTTCCGCGTGGCCGCTGTGGCTTGCGGCAGAGAGCATACCGCCCGGCATATTCCCTGTGAACTGACCGCCGCCAAACGAACCGCCACCGCTCAGGCTTATCCCGCTATGGCTAACTTTATAATCTGCCTCATTATGGAGATCGCTGAAGCCCAGGGTGCCGGTATCAAGCCTGTTTTTATTCGCTGCGGCAGTGGAGGCGATGACAGCGCCGTCCAGTTGCGTGTGGTTGCCGACATTGACATCAAAACCCCCGTTCCCGGCGAACAACCCGGTCTGCTCCTGCACCGAGTCGTAGTTACTCTTCATCTTGTCCTGGCTGGCGCTGATGTAGCCTGAACCGGTCATGCTGCCAAAGGTGAAGCTGCCGCCAGCTGCCACGCTGGTCTGCTTCGACTTGTAATCATTGCTGTCCTGCTGGCTGCTCATCCAGAGATCGCGACCGATGTTGGCGGTGATTTTATCGCCGCTGACCTGTGCGCCATTCAGAATGGCGTCACGCCCGCTGGTCATGGAAACCACGCCGCCGCTGTCCAGCGTTGTCTCCGTCCATGCCGTGCCGTTGCCCTTATCGTTGCCTTTTGAGGCGTTGACGTTGGCGAAAACGCTGATACCGTAGCCGTTAGTACCGCCGCCAATGCTGACACCCACGCCACCGCCGCTGCTGCTGTTTTTACCGGTAGTTTTCTGGGTATTGGCTGCACCGCTGAGTACAATATCGTTCGCGGCAGCGATCGTCGTGTCGCCTCCGGCTTTTAGCTGGCTTCCCGCAATCACAATATCGCCGCTGTTCACTGACTGGCCTTTGCCTGTGGCAGTGACAGCAAGATTATTCCCGGCGTTCAGCGTGCTACCTGCCACGCTGTCACTCTCTGCATGCTGTTCAGATTTTGAACTCTGCGAGGTCAGCGAGATGCTGACACCAATACCATTGTTCGGATCGCCTGTGGCCTGCGCCATCGCCACACCCTGCGCCGCCTGCACACCGGAAAGGGCTGCTTTGGTCGCCTGCAGAGCGGCCAGACGATCATCGCTTTCACCTTTCACTTCCTGAGCGGTCTGGACGGCGCTGTTAATTGCCGAGCCCACCGCGCCGGAGAGCGCCACTGTCAGGCCGCTGCTCTTCTGCTCGAAGGTCTGGTCACTGGTGCGTTTATCATGACCCGGCTCAATAATGACGCTATCGCCGGTCAGGGAGAGATCCTTTTTCGCCACCAGGTCCGCGCCGCCCACATGCAGTTGGTCACCTGCGTTAATGGTCACGTTGCCGCCGTTGCTGCCAACGGTGCTCATACTCTGGCTCTGGGTGGTGCCTTTCTCTTTCAGATCCTGTTTGGTCTTACTACTGCCAATGGTAAAACCGATGCCGCCAGAACCCATCAGGCCGCTCTTTTTCTTCTCCTTGAATTGCCAGTTCGAGTCGGTGTTGGTGGCGGCTTCGATGCTGACGTTATGCCCGGCGTTCAGCGCCACATCGCCATCGCCCACTACCGCAGAGCCTTTCACCAGCAAGTCATTGCCGGATTTCAGGGTAACGTTATCGCCGCTCAGCAGCGTACCGGACTCACGCGTGGCGCTCTGCTCGGAAATGGTGTGGGTTTTGGTTTTTTTCAGGAAACCTTTTTTGGTTTTAGTTTCTTCCTGGTAGTGGTAATCGCTCTCGGTGGCGGTGATAAGATTGATATCGCGCCCGGCCTGCACGCCAATATCACCTTTCGTTGTCACCTGTGCCGCTTCGGCGTTCATATCGCGCCCGGCAATAATCGTCGTGCCCGCGCCGCTGGCAATTTCCGTACCCTGCTGGCGAACCTGCTCATTGATGATGGTTTTCTTTTTCGCTTTATAGCTGTCGCCCTTCGTGGTTTCTTCAGCCAGAAGGTTCACATCACGGCCAGCCTGTATACCGACCTGCTGTTCTACCACCAGTCCGGCAGCCTGCGAATTGATATCCTGCCCGGCGGTCAGCGTCAGATTGCCGCCCGCGCTGACGGTCGTCCGATCCAGGCCAGTGCTGTGGCTTTCACTGTCGCCGTTACGGCTGTTATGGCTGGTTTGCTGTGCATTCAGGTTCAGGTCATTGCCTGCGGAAAGCTGCGCGTTTTTGCCTGCGCTGATATCACTGGCGCTCAGTGTCAGATCGTTACCTGCCAGCATGGCAAGATTGCCGCCCGCGATGATAGCGCTGCCTTGCCAGGAAACATCTGCATCGCTTGTTGCGGTTTTGCGACCAAAACCGGACTGGCCAAAAGCGTCATTTTTCGCAATAGCATTGACGGCAATATTGCCGCCAGCATCCATCAGCAGATCGCCACCTGCATCCAGTGTGGAGCCGGTGAGGGTGATATCCTGTCCGGCAGCGAGCGACAATCCATCCAGCGCAGTGATATCAGCAATGCTGCCGAGGGTGGTGTCCTTCAGGCTAATCGAGCCGTATCTGCCCTTCGCATCCAGCGAATACTGGTCGGCCAGGGTAATGTTACTGATGCTGCCGTCGAGGCTATCCAGCGCGACTGTTTTGCCGCTGATGGTGGAGCTGATGTTACTGATGTCGCCAATAGCGCTGAGATCGACTTTACCGCCTGCTTTCAGCAGCGCATCGTTGCTGTTGGTTATCTGCCCCGCGCTGTTGACACTGAGATCGTTGCGCGCCAGTAGCGTGCTGCCGCTGTTGGTGACATTCCCGCCTTCAAGGCTGATATTGTTCCCGGCAATCACGCTGCCGTTATTGACGGTGACATCTTTCGGCGACAGGTAGAGCTTGGGGATCAGCACCGTTTCGCCATTAATCGTCGCGCTTTCCCACCACAAAATGCTGTGGTCGAGGGCAGCGATCTGATCGGCAGAGAGGGCAATGCCAAATTGCAGGCCGAGCGACTGCTGCGCACTGGCGGCGTTATCCATCAGGTACTGCATCTGCGCCAGATCAGAGCCGATACCGTTGAGATAACGGTTACCGGTCTGGTTCAGCAACGCATTGCTGACGTAGCGGGTGTCGAACGCCGCATCACCGAGGAAACGGTAGTCATAATCCGGGTTTAGCCTGATGCGATCCAGCATGTAGGACGAGCCGAGGAACTGCTTCTCGTCGGTGTAAGCGCTGTTGGTTTCGCGGGGCGAGGAGGGTGGGGTGATGCCCAGCAGTTTGTTCAGATCGCCAAACAGCGCTGGATCCAGCGCACCAAGACCATCGAGTTTCGGGTTAACGGTGATCAGGTACGGGCTTTTCGGGTTTTCGGAAACGACAAAGTAGCCGTTATTTCCTGAAGGCAGCGGATAGGCGCTGGTATCGACGGATTTTCCCTGATACTGGCCGGGCGCGCCGTTGCCGGTGTTCTTGAGTACCGCATTCGTCACACCCGCGTTGGTCAGGCTACCGGCATTACCGAGGCTGGCACTGTCTTTTTGCTGGCCGCTGATATGACTCAGCGCTGCGCCGGACACGTTGCTATTATCCAGCGCACCACCGCCGTTAATCTGTTGCAGGGCGTTTTGCAATTGATCCTGCCACTGTAGCGAGTTGACCGCGACCGGCGAATTCGTCAGCGCCTGTTTTGCCACGCTACCGCCGATACTCTGATTGCTCAGGGTATTCAGGGAGGGGGTAGAAATCGTTGAGCTTACTCTGCCTGCGTTTGAAGCCGTTGTTGTATTGCTGATATCACTGGTGAAATTAGCCGCTACATTACCGCCCGCCTGAATAACTGCACGCGCAATTGTTCCACTTGCTTCATACTCCTGGCTTCTGTCCGAAAGAACATAGCTAACGCTACTGGCATTAATATTTGTGGCTTTATAAGTTAAATAAGTAGTGGTCCTGCCTGACTGATAGCTTTTATTATTCAGCGTTGTACCCAACATATTTATATCATGGCTGGCAGATACATCACTGGCATCATTATCCAGCCTGGCAGCCTGAATACTGATATCTTTGCCCGATGCGATTCTTGCTGCGCCAGCATTACTGCTGACATCAGATATGATCTGTTCAGTCGCAAAACGCTGCGTTTTTCCAGACTCAGTTAACTGGTAAGAAACATTAAAGAAAGGCTCACCCATCGTGCAGGCACCTGGATATGATGGAAATGCATTACAACTACCGACATAAACTTGGGTTCTTATTGATACTTTTTTGTAACTCCCTGGGGACATGTCCTTGAGCGACATACTGAATGATGCATTTCCCACATAACCAGGGTTTGTTATCTGGATTGTGCCATTTTTTACAGACAGCCCATCCCGCTGGTTCAGCAAATGCCCGGTCTTAACAGAAATATCACCATTTCTGGTTTCGATATTCCCTGACGTGTTGATGACTTCACTGTTGGCATTACCCGCCGCATCGCGTTGCAGCCAGAGGTTATTTCCCGCCAGCATATCGCCGCGCTGGTTGGTAATACTGTTGGCATAGAGCGCGAGGTTATTTGCCGCGTACAACAGTGCAGTGTTCACAATACTTCCCGGCGCGCTCAGCGTCAGGCTGCCGAGCGTCCCGGCAAAACCGTTGGCGGTGATATTCCCCCGACTGGCAAGCGTAATATCGCTGCCGCCCTGCAGCGAACTATTGCCGTTGAGCACAATATTGCTGCCGCTTAATGTGCTGGCGCCGCTGCCGGTGGTGATTTGCCCGCTGTTTGTCAGCTGGCCGCCCGCGCTGAGGTTAACCGCCTGGCCCTGCATCACGCTCTGGTTATCAATCGCCCCGTTGCTGGTAATACTCAGCGTTTTACCCGCCGCTAACTGGCTTTTCCCGCTAAACGCATTCGTCAGCTTCAGCGTCAGGTTACCCAGCGCCACCACCTGGCCCAGCGCATTCATCCCGGTTGCGCCAACAAACAGATCGCCGCCGCTGAACAGCTTCCCGGAAGCGGACTGATCCACCTGCGTCGCGTTAACGGTCAGCTGATTGTTGCCGAGCAGCGTGCCGTTATTGGTGAGCTGTCGGTAATTCAGCGTCAGGCTACCGGCCTGGGTGGTGCCTTTATTGATGAAGGTATCGCCGGTCAGCGTCATCTGGTCGGCAAGCAGCGTCCCGCTTGCGGCATTGTTTGCCGCGTTAAGGATAAGGCTGGTCGCCTGTAACCAGCCCGCGCCGCTGTACTGCGGCGTGGTTAATGTCAGGCGGGTGCCGGAAAGCATTTTGCCTGCGTTCATCGCCTGAGCGGTGGCATCAATGCGGGTTTCCCCTGCGCCCTGAATCAGGCCGTAGTTGAAGAGTGACGGCGTGGTGAGCGTCAGCGCGCCTGCGCTTACCGCTTCTGCGCCGCTACGGTTCGTCAGTGTCGCGGCGGATACCGTCAGGTCTGCGCCCTGTAATTTACCTGCGTTATCTACCGAAGCCGCGTTCAGATTCAGCGCGCCGTTGCTGGCAAGAGTGGCGCCTGCCTGCTGGGTGAGATTGCCGGTCAGCGTCGCGGTCAGGCCATCGCTACCGCTGATGGTCCCGCCGTTAGCCAGGGTGTCCGCGTTCAGCGTCAGGTTCTTCGCCGCCCACTGCCCGTCATTGGCCAGTGCGAGTGCGTTAAGCGCTGCTGTGCCCATGGCGGTGATTTTGCTGCCCGCCGTGGATTTCAGGTTGCCTGCAAGCGCCATGTTCAGCGCCCCGGCGCTTTGTATCGCCCCGCTGTTATCCAGCGACTGCGCCGCCAGCAGGATTGTATTGCCCTGCCAGAGTCCGGCGTTACTGACCGTTCCGGCGTTGATATCCAGCGTGCCCTGTGTCAGCAGCGAACCTTTTGCGCCGTTGATCAGCGCCAGCTGAGGCGTCGCCATCGCCATGCGCGCCATCAGTGTTGCGCTCACCTGGCGGTTATCCAGCGTCAGGTTATCCAGCCCGGTCAGCGTGCCGTTGTTGATGATTTGCGCTTCGTGTGCCGTCAGGGTTTTACCCTGTATGCTGCCGTTATTGGTGAGCTGTTGCCCGCGCAGGGTGATATCCCCGGCGCTGAGTAACTCGCCGTCGTTGTTCAGCGTCTGCGCACGAATATTCATTGCCTCCTGGCTGGTCAGCGTCCCCGGCAGCGCCAGCGTTCCGGCCACACCCGCGGTCAGGCCGCCCTGGCTCAGTAACGTACCGCCAAGCGTCCAGTCATCGGCCGTCACCGTGACCTGCCCGCCCTGCAGCGTGCCGTCGGTGGAAAGTTGCCCGGCGTTAACAGTAAAGCCACCACCGCTCAGCGTGCGCGAGCCCGCACCGGTGGTAACCCTGTCGGCGTCCAGTGTCAGGCCGTTCGTCCCCTGCCACAGCCCGTCGTTGTCCAGCGTGGCGGCGTTCAGCGCCAGTGTGTCGCCAGTGATGCGCCCGCTGTTGCGGATACTCTCTGCCCGTAAATCTGTAAGACCGCCGCTGATAAGCTGGCCGCTGTTACTGATATCACCGCTATAGATTCCGCTCAGGCCGTGCTGGCCATTGATGACTCCGGCGTTATCCAGCGTGGTGCCGGTGAGAGCCACGGTGTCGCCCTGTACCGTTCCGGCATTATCCAGGCTGCCATCAAGCGTCAGTGCCCCGCCGGAGAGCCAGCTTCCGCTGGTTGTGTTAGTGATAGAATCAGCCGTGGCCTGCGCCTGCTGCGCGCCCTGAATCAGGCCGCTGTTGCGAAGGGTTTTCCCGGTCAGGGAGACAGTGCTGGCGGCAATCTGCCCGCTGTTGCCAGTCTGGTCTGCGTGCAGCGTGGCGGCATTGTGCGCCAGCAATGTACCGCTGTTGGTCAGCGTATCGCCGAGCGTGATATCCAGCGCGCCCGCTTCCAGGCTGCCGCCGTTAAGCAGTTGGCGGGCGTTGAGCGTCAGCCCGTCTTCAACATAAAACAGCCCCTGGTTTTCCAGCGAATCCAGGTTCAGGCCCAGCGCACCACCGCTGGCAAGCTGGCCATTGCTGCCATTAAAAAGCGTCCGGGTGGCCAGCGTCAGGCTGTTATTGCCCTGTAAAGTGCCGTTGTTGGTAATATCAGGCGCGCTGATGGTGAGGTCTTTTGCCGCCAGTTTGCCGTCATTCGTAAGCTGTGCGGTACGGATATCAGCCAGCCCCTGGCTCAGCATCTGCCCCTTGTTGTCGAGCGTGCTGCCAGATGCAACGCTGAGCTTCTCCTGCGCCTGTACCGTGCCGCCGTTGCGCCAGTTATCCGCTGTCGCTGTCAGGCTGCGCCCCTGCATTCGTCCGTCGTTATCAAAAGTTTTGCCCTGCAACGCCAGGTTGCCGCCGCTGACAAGCTGCCCGTTCGCGCTGTTGGCAAGTGTAGCGCCGCCCCATGCCAGGCTGTCCGCGCCCTGAATCAGGCCGCTACTCTGCAAATCACCGTGCAGGGAGAGCACTTTTGCCATCAGCGTGCCGCTGTTATCTGTTGCGTTGGCCTGTACCGTCAGCGCCTGCTGGCTGACGATTTTGCCCCGGTTATCGAGCGTGCCGTTAACGCTGGCATTCAGGCCGTTCTCACCCAGCGCAACCCCGGTATTTACCCACTGACCGGTCGCCAGGTTAAGCGTATTGCCCTGTATCTGCCCGGCGTTATCCAGGCTGTCGTTTTTAAGCGTGATATTACCGTTACTCAGCAGCAGGCCGCCCTGCTGGTTGGTCAGTTGCCTGCCGGTAACGGTCAGCGCATCGGTTCCCTGCAGCGTGCCGCTGCTGATGATATCCGCGCCCGTGAGCTCGAAATTTTCCGCCGCAACAAGGCCGCTGTTCAGCAGTACCGGTGCATTCAGCGTCAGTAAATTGTCCGCCACCATGCGCCCTGTTGACGCGTTGTCGAGCTTTTGCCCCAGCGTCAGTAACAGCGCGGTAGCGTTAAGACTGCCGCTGTTATCCAGCATCTGTCCGGTCAGTGTCAGCGCGCCCGCACTGCGCAGCGCCCCGCTGTTGGCGGTGTTCTGCGTCGCCAGCGTCAGGGCGTTACTGCCCTGCACGCTACCGGAGTTGTTCAGGGTTTTCGCCGTGACAGTTGTGTTCCTGGCCGCCACCACGCCGCTGGTGTTGATGCTGTCTGCCGTCAGGCTGAGCGCGTCATCCGCCAGCAAACGCCCGCTGCTGGCGAGGCTTTCATAATCACTGAACAGGCTGACGCCGTTTATTTCGCCGCCATTGCTCAGGCGGTCACCGTGCAGATGCAGGTCGCCATCGGTGGTAATTAAGCCGCTGTTATTCAGCCCGGGAATGGAGAGCGTTAAATCCTGCGCACTGTAGAGCGTGCCGCCGGAGAGGTTATCCAGCCAGTCCGTTTGTAAGTCCAGCGCACGGGTGCCCTGTAACAGCCCGCCGTTGGTGATGCGACCGCTGCTGAGGTTCAGCGTATCTGCAACCAGCGTGCCGCTGTTGGTGATGCTGTCCGGCCCGTTCAGCGTGATGGTATGGGCGTTTGATTTCCCGCCGTGGCTGAGTTGTTTTGCCGTTGCTTCGAGCGAGCCTTTCGCCGCCTGCGTGCCGTCCAGCGTGGCGTTACCGACAGCGGTCAGCGTCATATCGCTGCCGCTTTGTAACTGCGCATTTCGCCGGGTCTGTAATTCTCCGGCATGAACGCTCAGCGCCTTATCCGCATTGACCTGCCCGTCCAGATCGGCGGCGGCCTGCGCCGTCAGTGTCACATCGGTTTTGCCGGTAATAACGGAGTCGTTCCCCGTGGTCAATGCCCCGGCGTCCACGCGCAGAGTGCCGTCAGAAGCCAGCGTGCCGCTGTTCTGTACGCTGTCCCCCCTCACCGCGAGCGTCTGCCCCTGCAGGGTGCCGCTGTTGGCAAGCGTGGTGGTCGTGGCGGTAAGTTTGCCTTTCGCCGCCACCGAACCCTGGTTATCCAGCCGGTCAGCGGTAATGCGGGTATCGCCGCCAGAAATCAGTTTTCCCTGCTGATTAATACGCTGCGCCGTCAGCGACACATTCCCCGCCGCATTAACCTGGCTGGCGCTATCGCTGGTGAGTTGTGTCCCGGTAAGCGCCATATCGCCGCCGCTGGTCAGCGAGCTGCCGTTCAGTTGCGTGCTGCCTGCACTGCTGAGCATCAGTTTGCCGTCGGCAGCCAGCGTGGCGTTATTTAGCGCCAGATCCTGCGCACTGCTCAGCGCTATATCCCCGCCCGCCTTATGGCTGCCATTCAGCGTGACGCCTTCACCTTTCGCCGCCAGAGAACCGCTGGCGATGCTGTCCCTGAGAACCATCTTACCGCTGGCATCAAGCTGAATATCGCCCTGGCGCGCGGTGAGGTTGCCGAGGTTCACCCCGACGCCTTTTTCGCTTGAGACCAGATGAATGCGGTTAGCGTACATGCCGCCGAGCGCGCCGGTGTCCACCGCGACAGACGGTGCCTTGCCCTCTCCGGTTATCGCCGTGGCTTTACCGTTCGCATCTACCCGGTTGGCCCCGGTGGTGACGGTTAAATCTTTTGCATGAATGGCGGCGTTGACTTCCGTGGCGCGGGAGATCAGCGACAGGGCGTCGCTGGCGCTGGCATCCAGCCCCTTCCCTTCCACCGTAATGGTGCCCTTTGTTACTTCCAGCGCTGCGAGGTTGCCCGCTGCATCAAACTGCGGCTTGCCGGTGGTCAGCGTCGCATTCGGCGTATTGATAAAACCACAGCCGTTACAGGTGATGCCGTAAGGGTTGGCGACCATCACATTTGCCGCCTTGCCCGCCACCTCGGTGTAGCCCTGCAGCTGCGAACGGCTGCCGCCGGTCACTTCGTTAATAATGCCGCGCGCTTCCTGCCCGGCGCGCAGGTTCGGGTTGTTCTGGATAAGCCCGCCAAGCTGCGTCTGCGTCAGCTGTCCGGTGGCGTTGTTGAGGATTAATCCTTCCTGGCCGACGTTGTAGTCCTTAAACTGATTATGTGAGATGCCCGCCCCGTTGGGCGTGGCGATATTCACCACCGGCACGCCGTTGGCGGCTTTGTCCATCGTGGCCGGGCCTGCCGGCGTGATGGCCGCCGCAAAAGAAGGCGCAACGGGCTGCCAGACCAGCAGGGCGATAATCAGCCAGCTCAGCGCACGCTGTGAAAAACCAACCGGTTTGGCAGTATTCATCTTTTTTATCCTTAAAAAATGACAGCAACGCGCCAGTTCACACTGACGTGGTCGGGGGCAAGCCAGCCGGGGTAGCGCAGCGGTGTGCCGACGGAAACCTGGCTTGCCAGCCAGCGGCCGTTGCTGGCAAGGCCTGCAGCCGCGCCCCAGAGGGTGCCGCAGGCATAGTTATCGAGACGGTCTTTTTCCAGCCAGCCGCCATCCAGCGCCACTGTTGTGCTGATTTGCCCGAGCACAGGCAGGGTGAACAGGGAATAATTCAGTTCGTTGCGCCAGTAGCCGCCGTTATCGCCGGAGAGATACTGCTCTTTGAAACCGCGCACCGAGCTTTCGCCGCCGATGGTCAGGCGCTCGCTGCCATAAAGACGGTCCGGCGACCACTGGCCATACAGGCTGCTCAGCCACCATACGTCGTTTGTGAGCGGGCGCTGGAAGCTGGCGCTCAGGCTCCACTTACGAAACTGCGCGCGCGGCACATCGCCGGTTTTGCCTTCATCGGTTTCCGCTCCGAACCAGGGCATGCCGTGGCTCCAGACCGGGTTAAAGGTGGCGACGCCGCCGAATAGTTTCTGCGTGTGGCTGATGCCAAGCTGGAGACTGGAAAGTTTGCGGGTGCTGCTGGAAAGCGGCGCATCGTTAAGCCAGTTACGGCTGCTGCGTTGCGTGACACCCGCCACGAGCGCGGTTTTGATGTTGCCGTTGCGAAACACCACCCGCGAGGCATTCAGGCGGTGGGTTCTGGTGTCGCCGGTGGAAATCCACGGGAAACCCATATTCATAATGGTGGTGCGGTAGTTGCTCCAGGCGTAGCTGTAATCCAGCAGGGAATAACCGTAGGGAAGACTGACCCCGGCCTGAAAATTCTGCGCGTCATACGCGCTGGCGAAATCGCTGCTGCGCCCGCCGCTGACAAACCATTTATCCGCCAGTCCGAGCAAATTATTCCCGGTCAGGGAGCCGTTTAACTGTTTTTCGCCGGTGCTTTTCTGCCCGCTGTTATCCAGCGACAGGGAAACACTTAATGGAAATTCCGGCGTGGTGGTTAAATTCACAATGGAATAACCCGGTTCGCTGTCCGGCAGGATTTCTATCTGCACCGGTTCACTGCGCAGGCGGTTAATCTGCTCCATCCCCTGTTCGATATCACGTAAATTTAAAACCTTTCCTTCGAGGCCGGGGAATACCATTTTCAGCATACGCGGCGATTTCCCTTCAAGGCGTATCTGCTTTAATTTTCCTTCCAGTACCACAATATGTAATTCACCGTGAGAAAGGTCCTGTTCGGTGAGAAAGGCACGGCTGGTAATATAGCCGCGGCTGATATACCAGTCAGAAATCGCGGCGGTCAGCGCGTTTATTTTTGCCATATCCAGGCAGCGGTTCTGCCAGGGGGAAATAAGTTTCTGCTGCGCTTTTGCGCTGATAAGCATGACGCCGTCGAGCGTGATGGTATGGATATCAAAGCAGGGGCCAGTGGCGGGTAAGCCGGGCGCCGCCTGACTGGCGCGCGGAAGCGGCGTGCTGCGCTCCAGCTCGTCGCGCTGCTGTTGATTCTGAATTAACAACTGTTCCTGCTGCTGAAGGACAGCATCACGGTCAGCAGGAGATAAGGGCGCGGCCTGCGCCGTAGCCATAAATAATAATAACGCTACCAAACAGCGCATGTTGCCCATCCCTGACGAAATACCCGCACCCTGGAATTTGAGTTAGGTTAATTTTATTAATTAATTTTATGCATCTTCTTACAGAATAAAATAAAAGGCAATGTCGTTGTAGTAAAAAGAGAGTTTGCGTCTGTATTTGGCTTTAGGACTGAATATATTCGGCGAAAAAATTAACTATAATCCTTACTGATAAAAATTATAACCTGGCGGATCAGAATTTATTTATAATTTAAACCCATTTTCATCAGGTAATAATATTTATATTGTGTAAAATCATCAATGGTTATGTTGTATAATATATTTTATATTTATGTATAAGATCGAAATGCTATCTTATCTATTTTTAATAACAGACTCATGCATCTGAGTTTAGTGAGTCCACTGACCAGTAATCCGGCAGCCCTGGTTTTAAATTAAGACATAAATCGTGAGGGCCTCCGTACGCTCAGAATTGCTGTTTGAAGAGTTTACAGGGCATCCGGATGGTTCAGTTCTTCTCTGTTACCCACGCGATGATCGCGAAGACAGCCCTGCGGGGATTGTTAAAGAAGTCAGGAGCGACTAACGGCAAAGCAGGTTTCGAATCTGCTTAATTATCCTGTGGATTAATATTCCCGATGGCGTGTTTTGCCGGCTTAATCAGAGCCGCACGTAACCACCCAAAGCATAAAATTTAGCGGGCAAATTTCCTCGATCCGGCAACACAAAGGATCACGCCAAGCGTGACGGCAAGCATTAGCGGACTTACGGTTTCGTGCAAAATCGTTACAGACAGGCCCAGGCCAAAAAACGGCTGTAACAGTTGTAATTGCCCGACTGTAGCGATGCCGCCTGCGGCGAGACCTTTATACCAGAAAATAAAACCAATAAGCATACTGAAGAGTGAAACGTAACCCACGGCAATCCAGGCTCTGGCACCGATGGTATGAAAATGTTGAGGCCGAAACAGAAACATGGCAATCAGCATAATGGGAAGTGAAATAATCAGCGCCCAACTAATTCAAGCACCGCAATTTTAGTCGCGGGTAAAGAACCACTGAAAATCACCACGCCTAAGAATCCATTCAGCCAGCCGGAAAATACGCCTGAGTCTGTTTTATGCGTCGCTGAATTAACCATGTGGGCCTCACTTTACAGGATGGCATCAGGGATTGAGCCATAAACAAAGCGATGGTAGTTTGCTTAATCTAATACAATCAAATTATTGTCATGGATACATTTCATGAAAGCGCGTTATAAAACAATCGTGGATGACTATGCGCAGGCTATCCGTAGCGGGAAACTTCCGGCAGGCACTCGGCTTGCGACACACCGCCGCCTGGCCTCTGAAGAACATATCTCACTGGCGACAGCGACCCGTGTTTATGCCGAGCTGGAAGCGATGGGGCTGGTCAGCGGAGAAACCGGGCGGGGAACGTTTGTCAGGGAAATTTCTTTACCAGCCGGGCACGGTATAGATCAGCTTGCCGTCGCGACAGATGTTATCGATCTCAATTTTAATTATCCCTCCCTGCCAGTGCAGGGCGAACTATTACGTGATGCGCTTAAACAAATGTCTAGCGCAGGCAATATCGAGTCACATCTTCGCTACCTGCCTCATGCCGGGAGACTGAGCGAGCGGAAGATTGTTGCCAGGCATTTGGCCGGGTATGGTTTTAGCCCGGATGCGGAAAATGTTCTTATCGTCAATGGGGCACAGCACGGTCTTGCCATTACTGTTATGGGGCTTCTCCGACCGGGAGATGTGGTGGCGGTCGATGCGCTAACATACCCCGGATTTAGGGTTCTGGCGTCGTTTTATCATCTTGAGCTCGTTGCCATACCTTGTCACGCGGATGGACCTGATCTGGATGCGCTCCGCCAGCTTTGCCAAAAAAGACTCGTTCGTGCGATATACACCATGCCAACTCTGCACAATCCTCTCAGCTGGGTGTTAAGCCGCGCGCAACGGAAAGCATTGGTTGAGATTGCTCGTCAGCATGATTTGCTGATTATTGAAGATGCTGCGTATGCCTGGTTAGCGAGAAGATCGCCGCCTCCGGTTGCTTTTTATGCGCCGGAAAGAACGGTGTATGTCACCGGTTTTTCAAAAAATGTCGCCACAGGATTGCGAGTCGGGGCGGTGATTGGTCCGGCGCAGCATCGTGCTGCACTGGAGCGTGCGGTACGGGCTACGACATGGAATACAGCTTCGCTGATGACCACTCTTATTTGTGGGTGGATTCAGGACGGAACCGTTTCACGACTGGAAACGTTGAAAAGGCGCGATGCGCGGATGCGTCAGTTGGCCGCGCGAGAAATCCTCGGAGCGCTACCTTATATCGCCCATCCGGCTTCGTATTTTCTCTGGCTTCCCCTGGAAGAAGAGAGCAGAGCCGATCGCCTGGTAAAAATGCTAATGGACAGCCATATTTCAGTTTCTACTGCAGAACCATTTTGTATATCGTCCAACGTACCGCAGGCGATACGCATAGCGTTAGGTTCCGTTCCGATTGATATTTTACGTGATGCCCTATTAAAAGTGCGGGAATTAGTAGGGCTGGAACAATATCGATAGATATATAACGTGGTGCTGATGGAATAATACATCAAAGCCTGTTAACAACCGGAGTTTTTATGCATTGCTCATCACAGCGTAATCGAACTGCATCAGTGGATTGAAGAAGTATTCACCGGTCGTTCTGGCCATCCCGCTGTGCTGGCAAAACTGCTCGACAGTTTTAGCCCGGCGTTCAGCATGGTGACCACGCAAGGGCTGACGATAGGCTTAGCTGAGGTGGAAGCACTTTTTCGCAATAATGCCAGTGGGCGCCCGCATCTGCACATAGAAATTGAGGCATGTGAAACGCTCCAACTGACAGAGGACTCGGTAGTGTGCCGTTACCGGGAAACGCACCGCAATCAGGGCGATGTGCAGGCACGCTGGTCGGTTGCCATCATTGATATTCACGATGGTAAACCGCTCTGGCGTTATTTACACGAAACGATGATTGCGGAGTGATAATAAATCTTGCTTTGAGCGAGCAATGAAGCGTCAGGATATAGTTTTTCTACAGATTAACCTAAATACCCCAGGATTCCCCTGGCATGATTCAACATCAGGCTTATTGTGCGACCGTATAGATAATGCTGACAATCTTCATCCTGGTTCGGAGGATTTAAATTATTTAACGAAATCGTCCCCATATATTGAGGACGATGAGTGATAAAGAGTACCGTATGGAGGATAACTGGCCACGTCAGTCGACTCGGGTGCGGGTAAGCTATATGGCAAACTGATGCATTTCGTCGGGCATATTGGACCATCTTTTGCGCAGATTTGCTGGCTCAGGCCTGCACTGAGCCAGGTGGGCCACCTTCCGGACGTAAATCCAGGCGTTGGTGTGGGAACAAAGGTGGAAATACATTATCAATACGTTATAGCATTATCCTTTCAACAAACCGCATCCTCCCACAGCAAACAGGAAGAGGTTTTGGCCGTCACATGTTCCCACATTATTGATGAAAATTTAAAAGAAATGCCTTCATAAGGTTGTATTTCATTATGGCTTATTGCATTAGGATGGAAAAAATTAATATTGCTGATAATGGCATCCTTAAGGGTCATCTTAAAATAAAATTCATTGCCGCCATAGCTGGCTGTTCTGTAAAAGGAAAAAACGCATTCAAGTTTTTCATTCTCGCCTAAAGCCTGTGCCAGCAGTGGCGTAGATTTATCAATTGGCTTCCTGATTTGAAGGGGCTGCATTGCCACCTGTTCGTCCCGGCGGACGGTATTGCTGACCTCATAAACAATTATTTCATCTTTATGGATCATTTGAAATTTATTACCTACTGAATCAATAGCGGAACATCCTGAGGAGATTAATCCTTGCTTATCGCCTGTTATGCTTAAATAAATAATATTAGACATAGCATTCCCTGTTGAGTGTGCATTCCTTGCGGCAGTCAGTAAATTATCATGAGCAATAGTAAGCTTCTGCTAAAAAATAGACAACGATGCATTTAGCGCAAAGGCATATATTGATGGAATGGTTATCATTCTGCGAATGATATATATATTGTGGAAATGATTTATGGAGGATATATCAACGACAGCTTTGGAAAGCCGTAACGCGCCAGGAGTGACAGGCTTGTTTGCAAAAGTAAAACGATCGGTTTACTTTTAAAGTATGCAAAAACGAAAAGATATCATCCAGGCTGCTGAACAGCTGTTCTACAAAAACGGTTTTCACGGCACAAGCACAGACCGAATCTGCATTGAAGCAGGGGTGTCCACGCGCACGCTTTACCGCTATTTTCCCTCTCGCGAACAGCTCACCGAAGCTGTGATGATGGCGCGCAGAGCGCGGTTTTTCTCGGGGTTATATCCGCCAGACAACCCGCAAGCTATCGAAAGATTATTTGGGGAGCTTGCACGCTGGACTGCGGAATACGGTGCGGATGGCTGCTTCTTTTTGAAGCTGTCGGGCGAATATGCACAAGAAAACATGCGACTGTCAGCATTGGCACTGGATTTCCGTTACGCGCTACGGGACTACATTTTTACCTGTGTTAAAAGTGTCGGGCTGGCTGATGCTGTCTGGATGCTCTTCGAAGGCGCCATTACCGCAGCAGTGATCCTCGGCCCGCAGGCTGCTCATCATGCCGGTAATGCTGCCGCTATCCTGATGACTCACAAGGAGGAGGGTGAATGAAAACATCCCGCGCTCTGGCGTTGACGGGTTTTTCGTTAATCGCTGTTTCCTACGGGCTGGCTCGCTTTTCGTGGGGATTGATGCTGCCAGCGGTCACGCAAGACATTCCTTTTAGTGCTCAGGTTGCCGGGATCATTGCGGCCTGCAGTTTTGTAGCCTATTGCGTGGCAATAAGCACAGCATCACGGCTAACGGCTCGCTTTGGTCCCCGACGGGTTGCTGGCGCATCCGCTATTTTTGCAACGGCAGGCTTGCTACTGCTTGCGGTTTCCGCCTCCCCAGTAATGTTGGCGGCAGGCATCTTTATCGCGGGTCTGAGCGCCGGGCTTTCATCTCCAGCGCTTGCGGTCGCCGTTAACCGAGCCATCAACGAGCAACTGCACACGCAGGCCAACACGGTTATCAATGCAGGAACAGGGGCGGGGATAGTTCTCTCTGTGCCGGTGCTACAGTTTTTACCCGGCGGATGGCGAGCGGCTTGCGTAGCTTTTGCTTTTCTGGCGCTGCTCTGCCTGCTGCCGGTAATGCGCTATTTGCCTCGCGAAGGCCATTCGTATGAGCGCAAAAACTGGCGGCAAACGTTTTTCCAGCGGCAGGTCATTCGCCTGGCGTGCATTGCGTTTATGAGCGGTGTGGCAAGCGCAGCGTGGTGGAGCTTTGGGCCGAATGTATTGCGCGAGCATGCGGGCGTAGCAAGCAATATTATCAGCATACTGTGGCTGGTGTGTGGTGCGGCGGGCATGGCAGGAGCGCTAACCGGCCCGGTTAGTCGGATCATTGGCATGCGGCAGGTGTATCGTCTGGCACAACTCTTTATGGCGGTGCCGTTGCTGTTAATAGCATTCAGCCACGCATTTTCCTGGTGGATGATTCCCGCAGTCGCTTTGTGCGGCGTGGGTTATATCACACTCTCTGGCGTGCTGCTGGTTGGCGGCACGCAGGTAACGCCGGACTCACCGGCAACAGGAGTGGGCGTGGCCTTTTTTATGCTGGCAGCAGGCCAGGTAGCAGGATCTGTGGTGTTTGGCATTATCTATACGCATACCGGGGCGTTACCCGCATTGCTGTGTTTTGCCATGCTCTCGCTGGTTATGCTGTGCTACGTGCCAGAGACCGGAGCGGAGCCGGGCAGGAAAAACGCTGAGGCTCGGTATTAATGCCTTAATTGCGATGTCGCAAAATAGCGCTGGATATAATATAAAAATCAACTATCTCACTATTTTTTAAGTTCTTTTTTATAATTCTGAGTGCTATGTATGATGTTAAATGTTTTTTCAAAAGTATGGCGAACAACGATGTTCGCCAAAACGGATAAGCGCTCAGGGATGGGCTGCTATTAGCCTCGTTAACGCCTCACTTATCTCATCCACCAGCGGTGTTATAGTCTGTTTTGTGCGGTTTTTGCGATCGAGCGTAATGTCAAAGCATTCGGTTATCGTTCCTGGATGGCTGCTAAGTAAACATACGCGATCGGAAAGCATCACGGCTTCCTCCACATCATGGGTGACTAACAACATTGCTCGCGTTTTTATTTCACGGTTTTCCCATAATTCCAGCAGATCGCTGCGCAACTTATTGCCGGTAAAAATATCCAGAGCTGAAAAAGGCTCGTCCAGCAGGAGAAGCTCAGGCTCAACGGCCAGTGCGCGCGCAAATCCTACACGCTGGCGCATACCGCCGGAAAGCTCACGGGGATAGGCTGCGGCATAATCGGCAAGACCGATAAGATCGAGCATCTCCATGGTGCGCCAGTCCACTTCATTGCGCGCTAGCCCTAGTGCTTGCAGGCCGAGTGCGACGCTCTGGAAGACATTCAGCCAGGGAAATAAGGCAAAAGACTGAAATACCATACTGGTATGATCACCAGGCCCTTCTACCGGCCGATCGCAGCAAATGATTGAGCCTGAATCAGGTTCTACCAGGCCAGAAATCATTCTGAGCAAGGTTGACTTTCCTGAGCCTGATTTTCCAAGCAGCGCAACAATTTCATTCTCTTCAATGCGTAGATTGATATTCCTGAGAATCGTGGTTTTTTGCTTGTGCGCATTATTAAAGGATTTTTCAACGTTGTGTATTTTTAAAATTTCCTTGCACGCTTTCATTATTATCTCCTGTGATGATCAATCAAATCTGAAACGGTTTTCTGCAAAGCGATATAAAGGTTGCCAGATAAAAATGATGCACAGAGCAACTAAAAAACACATGGCAACGCAGCCGAGCGCTTCTTCGCCATTTAGTCCGGCATCACTGGCAGTTGAAATAAATGCACCTAAGCCCGTGGTATGGAGCGTTATTTTCCCCCAGTTAAGTACTTCGGCTGCAATAGCGGTATTCCATGCACCTCCTGCTGCGGATATCACACCTGTGACGATATATGGAAATACCGCAGGTAAAATAAATTTACTCCACCACATGATTCCCCGCAGATGAAAAACTTTACTGGCTTCCATCATTTGGCTGGGGATCATGCTCGCCCCGGCGATGACATTGAAAAGTACATACCATTGCGTACCCAACATGATCATTGGCACTGTCCAGCTATTAAGATCCTGATGCCAGCTAATAATCAGAATGGCAATCAGAGGGTAAAATACGTTAGCTGGTATTGCGGCCATTATTTGAATAAGCGGCTGGAAGAAGCGTACTAAATTGGGGCGTAAGCCTATCCAGACACCCAATGGTGTAAATATCGCAACGCTAATCAGCATCGCTGCAATAACCCGGGCTGCAGTGAGTCCCATCCACTCAGGGAGCGAAGCTATATACTCTTTTGGTACAAACAACCATAATTTGTAACCGTAATAAATACAGGCGACGGCAACAATCAGATACCAAATCCCAGACCATAACCAATTCATCATGCCGAGCAGAGTAAACAGGCGATTGAGACGCAGCGCATACCAGGGTTTTGGTAAAGAAAATAACCAGAAACGGGAAAAACAGGTGCAAAGATACCCTAATATTCTACCCACAGTTGAGTGTGACAGGCAGTAATAAAACCATGACGAGGGGGCTTTACGATCGCTGATATCTTCATATTTAAAACGATGTGCATAGCGAATTAGCGGGCGAAAAAATAACTGATCGAGCAAAATAATATTAACGATCAGTGCCAGCACACCCAGCAAGACACCTGAAACAGAACCATGAGATAACGCTACGCCAATATAAGATCCGACGCCGGGTAAATTGACGCTGCGATCGCCAATTGTCAGCATTTCGGAGGCAACCAGCGCAAACCATGCCGCTGATTGCGAAACCATTGTGTTCCACAATAGACCGGGTATGGAGTAAATAAAACCCAGTCGCCAGAAGCGCAGCCAGGGATTGTAATGAAACACTTGCGTGGCTTCGGTTAACTCGGCTGGAACGATACGCAGCGTTTGATACAATGTCAGCATCATATTCCACGCCTGCCCGGTAAATACCGCGAAAATAGCCAGGCCCTCCAGTCCCATTACGCTGTGTGGATATAACCCAAGAAAAAATGCCGTGGTAAAAGTCAGAAAACCGACCAGCGGAACAGACTCCATAAAATTAACAAATGGCAAAATGATGCGTCGCATTGGCGTATAATTTACTGCCAGCACAGCAAAAACAATGGAAAACAGCAGAGAATAACCCAGACCAATAATCAGTCGCATGGTCGTGCGCAATGTATAATAAGGTAATGCCTTATAATTCAGACTCAGCGGTGGGAGTTCGTTTCCGTTAAAGGACGTATGCATATCTTTCCAGCCCAGAATAAATAAAGCTATGCTTACGGCAAGGATTAAGATAACAATAATATCATAAGTAGTGAATGTAATTTTTTGCGGCTTAATGGCGAGGGTTTGCATAAAAAATCTCCTGAGGCAAACGGTCTCTGAATATAAAATACACTAATCGTGCGCGTAGCAAACTGTCCACTTAGCTAACGGCAGCGGAATTTTATTAAGAAAAATGGAAATGCGTCGCCACATAAAACACAGGCGAGCCTCGCATGTGTTTTATGATACGCACCTGTTATGGAAGAAGTGTATCAACGATTGATTCTATCGCCCGGCGTCGATTATTGTTTAGCTTTTGCAAAAATTTCCGCAGGAATTTTATCCAGGCGAAAAGTATAAAGTCTTTTCGGGAATTGGATGCTGAATGCTGTGAAGAATCAGCACAAGGAGATATGTATTTTCTTGTGTTTACAATAAATGCATGGGGAATTGTGATGTAAAACATCCTACACCTCGTTTTAAGTGCAATAAAATAAAAATAATCAGTCCCGAAAAATTCCGGGTGCCGTTGATTACCTCTATTTCATTTCTTAAAACGATACGCAGGTAATCAACAGCAACATTTACTCCAACAAGGAGGTTCTCCAGATAAACCAGCAGGCATATAAATCTCCAGGTTAATAATCATACCTGTATAGCGTAGCAGTAAATAACTAAACGAAACGTATACAATTCAGGAAGCTGATATTAGGATTTTTGCAATAATATTTTCCGCAATTTATCAGAAAACAGTATGTAGCCAGAACCAGATGACGTGGTTTTTCCCTGTCTGGCAGCTAGTGGTGCGTTGAGCGACACCCTTACCAGGACATCATGCACTTCGGTAGCCGCGTTTTCTGACAGGGACAACGTTGCCCGGTAAGCCGTTAAATTTATCCACTCGTAATAACCTTGCTATGCCTGGAGAGCCTGTAAAAGGCGTCTGGTCGCGGTAAAAGCAAATGGCATACGCGCATGCTAATAAGCGCAAATCCACAGGCGGCCGTGTTCCTTATTGTAAAGCGCTGGCAGATGAATCAGGCTCTCACATACAAATTTGTTTTAAGATAAGCGATAAATGACAGAAAAAAATCAAGGTTCCGATAAGCTGCGCCGCGCATTAAACCATAGACCATAATTATATTTTAAGGATCAGTAATGCCTGTCAGCCTGCGCATCAACCGAGTCGCTAACTTCTTTTCTATAAGAAAAACGCAAAACAAGTGCGATAGAAATAATATTTCCCCTGGTGAGAAGATTGGCGAAGGAGAGTATGGCGTCGTCTGGCAGGATGCCGATAATCCGGGCATGGTTATTAAAACATTACGAAGAGAAAATGCTTTTAACAAAGAGCAACTCGAAGAGGAGTGTGATCTCTTTAATAAATTTTACGGGGCCGGATCGGCATTTTTACTTGATTTTGATGGTCATTTCTGTCTGAAGATGAATAAACTGTCAGGAGAGTCCATGGATCGCATAACGTATTTTCCAGCGAATGCGTTACATTTTTTTTTGCAAATGCTGCATGAGATGGAAAGGAAAAGTATTTTTCACGCTGATCTGAAGCTGGAGAATGTGCTTTATTGTGAGAAAGAAAACCGTTTTTACCCCATCGATTTTAGTAATTTCTTCGAGCTCACATTGCAGTCGGGTAACGCTGGCGCGCAGGTGATGGGCAAGCTGTATCAAATCAAAAAACAGGAACTTATTGATTTTATTAATGACAGAAGCTATTCCTCCCGACAGGATTACTCAACTGTTAGTAAACAAAAGGATTTGAGAAGCAATAATTGCATACGAGGCAATGCTTATCACAAAGATCTGATCAATCATTATTAGCTATTATGTACAGCTAATAGCTGTGACTAATTTTTGAAAAACGCTTTTTGCGCAGAATGTTGTTTGTAATCTGTTTCTATCTGCGCAATTAAACGTCATATTATATTTGCAGTTGGGTAATTTTAGATTTTTATTTTTTTCAAAACATCTCCAGAATATAAGGCGTTATCCTCCTGCTGTTAATACACGGTTGTTGAACCATAATCCGTTATTTAAGTATATGTGGGGCTTGTAATGATAAATGCATCAGGTAGGGCAGACTATTCTATCAACAATACCAGTCAGGATTGGGGGATTGATAATACGCCATCGACTTCCCAAACTTCTCTTGCAAAAATATTTTCCTTTATCAAAAAAATATCCCCGGGAACTATGGAAGTTACCACCAACGGGCCTTCAGCGCATTCCCTGATGCGTGTCCAGGGAAAGATTGCTCATCCTTCCGCCAACGGCCACTTAATTTTAAACCCCAATGGGGTAGATCTGCGTATCATCGCAGGGGAAATCGATCATGTTATGTACGACACTCTCTCTGAGGGAAATTTTAAGGCCAGCTTCAGAAACAAAAATAGCGAGACAGTATTAACAATACATTTTCCTGCGAAAGAGAAGCCTTGTGAAGGAACAACGGCTATCTGCTCCCGGCAAATAAAACGTAAAGCATTCGACAGCGATAAAAGCATTGAAACGCTCTGGCGCAACATGACCGATGTGCACCATTTCTATCCTATGTTAAAGCAATTCAATATCAGCAAGCTGGATGCTTTTCGCTCTGTGCCGGAGGATCTCGCTGTGCAGGTTACGACACAAAGCGTAATGACAGTTTTGAAAACCATAGAAAAAGAGCACTCGCTGTTTATGGCTTTTGTCGGCAACGATGCGGTGATTCAGGTCTATACAGGCCCGATTCGAAAACTCGTCCACCTTAAAGCGGCAGAGAAACTGGTTGTGCACGGCGTCTCCAGGGAGGGGGAAAGCGCGGTAATAAAAATAGCCTTAAATGAAATAGACCAGGCCTGGGTGGTGAATAAAAACTCTACCCAAGGGTTTATTACCAGCCTTGAAATATTCGATAAAGATAGCAACCATATCGTGCAATTCTATGGCAAAAGGGCTGAGGGCGAAAAGCAAGATAAACAATGGGCTGCGCTTATGCATAGCCTTCCTCGTGCACCAGCCAGAACGTAGTCGTTTACGCTATCCCCGTTGCAATAGCCCCGTATCGCAGGAAAGCGTTATCATCACCACGATGACGGGGAATTTTTTCATCTGTTTTACCAGGGCCGTGGTGTTGAGAATCAGCCTGGCAGTAAACAGAATGTCGCAAAAGTGGCACAGTAATAGTGGGTAAATAAATGACACGTTTTTTTGTAATTTTATAAGTATTTACTTAATCATGAGCGTTTATTGAAAGAAAAAATTGAACAGGGGTGTAAGGTTCACCCGGCTTGTAATCCATAAGGAAAACCTTACATTTAAATTTTACAGGCATAATAATGCTTGTTACCTCGTCCTCAACTCTTCGTTCAGAAATATTTACCCAATCTCAGTCCGCCTTTCACAATAAAGAATTATCATTTTCTGATGATGATGTTATTGGTGAGGGTGTTGATACTTTAGTGTATGAAGATAATCCGACTAAACTTTATAAAGCATTAAAAGAAGATACGCCAGAAGGGCGAGAAAAACTTTATAATGAATGTGCGGCGTTCATTAAATAATATGAAGAAGGATCGGCGTGCTTAGTTGAGAGCAACAATGTTTTTTATGAAGCAGAAACGAATCGTTTCTATCCAATAGATATGGCTAACGTTTATTATCACTATTTTTCCGCAACGGATGCAGAGAAGCAGCTCGCCAATGAAGAACAACTGGATGCACATGATTTATTAATAACAGAAATAAAGGCGCGGGTTTCAGATAAATTAGCTGAGGTTGAAGGTGATGATTTTAGTGAGACAGGCGAGCTCTGATTTCTTTTTATAAATATCTTTCACTATCAGGGGTTTTTTATTAATTGAGTGGCGCTCTTTAGGTTTTTTGTAACTCTGTTACGCCGCCGTTGGCGGACGAAACGCACAGACAGTATTTCACTGTACTGCTAACGGATAGCATCGCTGAGCTATTGCTTTTACATGAGAATGGTTATCAATATTATTGAAGCGGCATGACGTGGATGCTAATGTGTACAGCGTTTCGTCCGACGTTGGGCAATGGGATCGCGGCGGCTGCGCTATGCAAAAAAAATACTTTTCGATTGACGATTTTATCGGCTTTGGTGAGCGTTACGGGATAGATTACCGCTTCCCCTCGCTGGCTTCGGGTCGTGCGTTCAGTAAAGAGCAGAGCAGGGTGCTTCAGGGAGACGTTGAAGAAATAGCGCTTTCCAGTGGTCTTAGTTTGACCCGCTCTGATGTTCGTGTGCTGCAACCTTATGAAACGACCTCGCTACATTACTGCCCGCTCTATCTTCTGGTTGTGCTGGAAGGCAGTGTGATGCTGCGCGTCAACGGCCAGCAATATGTGGTGCGTTCCGGTATGGCTTTCACATCACGCCTGAGCGAGCATCAGGTGATGAACGCTAGCCATCTGGCAGATTATCACCTGCGTACCTTCTCACTGGGCGTCGATCCTGATAGCTACAGGCAGTCACCGCTGTTGAGCGCGCTTTTGCAACAGTGGGAAGCGCACGGCGCTCCCACCTTTATCTGGCACGTTCCTGGCTTTCTTCTCTCCGGCTTGCAGCAGCCTACGGTTGCGGGTTTGTCCCGCCAGTTGATCGTCGAAGGGATCATGCTGCAATTATTGGGTCATGCGCTCGCCTATCGTACACAAGGTTTTGAGAAACGTGTGCCTGGCGGTGAGCTGAACCGGCTGGAAACGGTGCGCCGTTTACTGGAGCAGCAGCCAGAAAAAGCGTACACCCTGGCGGGATTAGCCCAACTGGCCGCCATGAGCTCCAGCAGCTTGCGCGTTAAGTTTCGCCAGACCTATGGTCATTCTGTATTTGATTATTTGCGCGACCGCCGTCTTGAACTTGCCCGGCGCTATTTGGCGCAGGGCTACTCTGTGCAGCAGGCAGCCTGGATGTCTGGTTATCAACACGCAACTAACTTTTCTACTGCTTTTCGCCGCCGCTACGGTGTGGCGCCGAGCGAAATGCGGGCCTCCTGATACTTATTCTCCACCTCAATGCTTTTAATCATGCGTTTTGTCACTGCGCATAGGTGAATCGTCATTGCGCATAGCTGTTTGTTGAGCCAAAAAGGTAATAATTCTTATTTACAATAATAATGGCTTCTGGAGATTTTCATGTTCGCAAAAACGCGACTGGCACTGACGATTGGCTTGATTACCGGTGGGATAAGTATCGCGGCTCAGGCCCAGGAAACCGCTGCGGTGCCGGATACCGTAGTGGTAACTTCATCCATGCAAAGCGGTGCAACTAAGCTTGAGACACCGGACATCGAAACGCCGCAAGCGGTCTCAATTGTTACACGCCAGCAGTACGAAGAGCAGGGCGCAACGAGTGTACGCCAGGCCGTGAGCTATACCCCTGGCGTATACAGTAACCAGATTGGTGCATCGAACCGCTTTGATTACATTGTCCTGCGCGGTTTTTCCGATGGGAGCCTCGATAATATCTATCTCGATGGCTTAAAAATGATGGGGGATACCAACTCACACAGCTCGCTGGTTGTCGATCCCTGGTTTCTCGACAGCATAGAAGTGGTGCGCGGTCCGGCTTCCGTTCTTTATGGGCGCTCATCGCCTGGCGGGATAGTGGCGCTGACGTCGCGCAAACCGTCGTTTGATGCCGGCGGCGAAGTGAAACTCTTCGGCGGTAACAACCATCAGCGTGGCGCGGCTTTTGATGTGACTGGCCCTGTTGATGAGAACGATCGTGTCGCGGTACGTTTAACCGGGATGACGCGTTACGCCAACTCGCAATTCGATCATCTCAAAGAGCAGCGCTATGCCATTATGCCGAGCCTGACCTGGCGTATCAGCGATCAAACGCGTCTCGAACTGATGGCCTATTTGCACCGTGATCCGCAAGGGGGCAGCCACTCCGGCCTGCCTTATGAAGGCACCGTTACGCCGCACGCGGGCAGGAAAATTGCCAACACCTTCTTCGAAGGCGAAGATAATTACGACAAATATCAGCGCCGTGAAAATATGGTCGGCTATAACGTTGAACACGCTTTCGACAGCGGCTGGTCAGTGCGCCAGAAACTGCGCTACCTGCGAACAAAAGTTTTACTCAATCAGGTTTATGCTTCGGGCTGGCTTAATGAGAGCGAGCTGAACCGTGGCTATTCCGGTTCTGATGAGTCCCTTTCGGCCATCACGCTGGATAATCAGCTCGATGGCAGCATTGATACCGGCAGTATCAATCATCGCGTATTGTTTGGCGTGGATTATCAACGCCGCAGCAACAATGTCACCGCCTCTTCCGGCAGCTTCCCCGCACTGGATGCTTTCCATCCGGTATACGGTGCCGATCCGCTGTCGATTTCTGTTTACAGCCGCGAAAAACACAAACTTGAGCAAATCGGGGTTTATCTACAGGATCAGCTGTCGCTGGACAGATGGCGCCTGACGCTGGGTGGCCGTCACGATCGGGTTAAGATAACCAATGTGAATAAAATGAGTCAAACCAGCGATACGCTGGAAAAGGGGCACTTCAGCAGTCGCGCGGCGCTAATGTATCTCTTTGATAGCGGTTTTGCGCCCTATGTCAGCTACTCGACAGCGTTCACGCCGACCAGTTTTGCTGATGAAACCGGTAAACTGCTTGAGCCAATGAAAGGCCAGCAATGGGAGGCGGGGCTTAAGTTGCAGCCGGAAGGCGCACAGACGATGTATAGCGCGTCGCTGTTTCGTATTAACCAAAAGAATATCGCCACTAAAGTTGAACCGACCGATCCTTACCGTTCCGTGGGGGAAATTGAGTCCGAAGGTCTGGAGCTGGAGGCGGTAGGGCAGTTAACGGATAACCTGCGTGTGCAGGCGGCGTATACCTATACCGATATTCGATACAAAAAAAGCAGCGCAGACGAGCAGGGGAAACGCGCCGTTTATGCGCCGCGTAACCAGGCCAGTGCCTGGTTAAGCTATGAGGTCAAAAGCGGGCCGCTTAATGGCCTGACCCTCGGTTCCGGCGTGCGTTATGTCAACGGACTGACTTCAGACAGGCAGAATACGCATACGCTGCCCTCTTATAGTCTGTGGGATGTTGCGGTGGGTTATGATATGACGAACATCGGTTTAAAAGGGTTACGTGCACAGCTGAACGTCAATAATGTTGCTGACAAACGCTATATCGCGGCCTGTAATTCTCTCACATACTGCTACTTTGGTGCTGAGCGCAATATCATCGGTAGCCTTACTTACGCCTTCTGACAACAGAGTGGCCCGACGTTTGCCGGGCCACGCATTGCAGAAAGATGCAAGTTAAAAACTTTTTATATTTCCGGGAACAATATCAACCATGCCAGTTCGGCATTCACTTTTTTAACTCAAGTCGACGTTTTTATGCCCAAAGAACCAGGTAACCACAAAACCTGACAGGTACGCAAAAACCATGCCCGCCGCATAGACCGCCATCCCGGTGTAAATACCGACTGCGGACGTCATTAAAGGTAATGCCACCAGACCGGAGGGGCCAAATACGGTATTGAGGCCGACCGGTAAGCCAAACCAGGCGATAGTGCCGACAAAAAAACCGCCGCACGCGCCGCCGATACAGGCGGTGACAAAAGGCTTAACGCGCGGCAGGGTAACGGCATATATTAACGGTTCGCCGATACCCAGCAGGCCTGGAATTATCGCCCCGCGAATCTGCGTGCGGATAACGGATGTTTTTGCCGCGCGAAAATAGAGCGCTAACGCTGCGCCTACCTGACCGCCGCCCGCCATTGCCAGAATCGGAAACAGAGAGTTAAAACCCTGGGTATCCATCAGCGCGAAATAGACCGGGATAAACCCCTGGTGTACGCCAAAGACGACAGAAATCAGGAACAGACCGGCCAGCACAGCGCAACCGAGCGGATTACCATTCAGGTGCAAAAATAGCCATGACATACCTTTAAATAGCTCGCCACCAATCGGCATAATGACCGTAAACGCCAGCGCGCCGGTGATCAATAACGTCAGCATTGAGGTCAGGATCATGTCCAGGTTATCCGGCACAACTTTGCGGATCTGTCGCTCTATCCAGGCTCCGATGATTGCGGTTATCAACACGCCAATTATATTGCCGCGCGGATCGATACCCATGCCGAAAAAGTTATCGATACCGGAGAAGTAACCGCTGGTGGCCGCGGGGTTGTAACCCAGTACAAACAGTGCGGCAAGGATCGCCCCATTGACGCCGCTGCCGCCAAAAGCTTGCTGCGCGTTATAGCCAATCAAAATCGGCAGGAAAGTGAACAGCGCCTTACCGAAGATTTTCATATAACCGACGATATGCACAAGTGTTGCATTTTTTGATGCGGCATCGGTCAGCAGACTTTGCTCAATTAGCGTGGCGAACCCCAGCAGCATCCCGGCGGCGATAAATCCAGGAATGAGCGGAACAAAAATTGTGGAAAATTTAGACAAAAACTGATGCACGCCGCTGGTCTGCCTGGCTTTCATCTGTTTTTTTGTATCGCTGGCGACACTTTTTAGCGACGCCGTTTCGGTATGCACTCCCTCGCCTTCGATCAGGGTGTTCATTATCTCTGCCGCGGTTTGTGCTTTACCGGGGCCGACGATTATCTGCAGTTGATCGTTGCTGTTGATGACACCCAGCACGCCGGGGAGAATTTTGAGGCTATCGTAATCGACTAATGCATCGTTATTCAGCGTTAATCGCAGTCGCGTCATGCAGTTTCCGCTGGTTTTAACATTCTCTTTCCCACCCACCCTTTCCAGAATTGCTTCAATAAATTCCCCTGTCATTTTCGCCATCAACTCACCCTCGCGTTGCCCAAAGCCTTGCGGATAAATCCACCGTTATCTTCTAAGAGTTGTTTTGCTTTTGCGGCGCTGATTTGACCCAGCACCATCACGATGGCCGTTTTACAATGGCCGTCGCATGCTTTTAGCGCCTGAGCCGCAGCCTGCGCATCGCAGCCGGTCGCCTCCTGCACAATATTAATTTGCCGTTGTACCAGTTTTTGATTCGTTGCCGAGACGTCAACCATCAAATTACCGTATACCTTGCCGCTGCGGATCATTGCACCGGTGGTAAGCATGTTCAGTACCAGTTTTTGCGCCGTACCTGCTTTCATCCGCGACGAACCGGTGACGACTTCTGCGCCGACCACGGGTTCGATAGCAATATCAGCAATGCGGGCCATTTCGCTACCTTTATTACAACTCAGTGCCACGGTGGTTGCATGGAGGCTTTTGGCGTATTGCATGGCCCCAATCACATAAGGCGTACGGCCGCTGGCAGCAATGCCCACCAGTACG
The DNA here is from genome assembly GCF_052220145.1 of Vagococcus sp. WN89Y. Classification (NCBI taxonomy): domain Bacteria; kingdom Bacillati; phylum Bacillota; class Bacilli; order Lactobacillales; family Enterococcaceae; genus Vagococcus; species Vagococcus sp. WN89Y. Next base: position 32,588 of record NZ_JBQPOM010000011.1, read on the forward strand.
TCCCGGGCATTAAAATTAAGCGCTTTAAGCTCCTCAACGCCCAGTGTAAGGCTGTCTTCTGCATTTTCCACGGCTTGTAAAATCGCGCGCTGGCCTCCGGCAATCAGGCCGATCACCTGCTCTGGCGGCGTACCATAGGTTGGTGGGCATTCACTGGCGTCAAGAATACCTAAACGACCGGAGGTGCCCGCACCGCAGTAAAAAAGGCGGCCACCTTGCGAAAAGGCGGCCACAATAGCATCTACAGCCTGGGTGATTGCCGGAATCACGCGTTCGACAGCCAGCGCGACCTTTTGATCTTCGCTATTAATCACTCTCAGCATCTCTTCGGTTGAGAGCATATCGATATTGGCGCTTGCGGTATTACGTTCTTCGGTAGTCAGTTTGGTTAGATCAAGGTTCATTAACATCTCGCTTAATTCTGTACTTGTTTTCCTGCCGTGCAGAAGCTGCGGCGCGTTAAGGATGGATGATATATTATTTGCGCTAATATAAATAAGAATAATATATTCTTTTTAAGCAATTATGACGCGGCTCATAAAGAAAATTTTATAACTGCGGTTGATAGTCACGTCTCGTTGACAGTAGAAAAATCATCCGTTATGCCCGTGAAGATAGTGACCTGAACTTAATATAAATTGATATGTTTTAAGGAGCTATCATTAAAAAATTATTTATCCCTTATGTTCTCATGTGTATACATATGCATTCATATGTTTTATATGAATTAATCTTTTAATGTTAAGGAATGATAAGACATTCAGTTTCGAATAAGTATACTTTCGGAGCTTCGGCAGGTAATTTTTTAATAACCAAAATATTACGTCATGAAAAATGAATTTATTACGTATTCCTCATCGGGTCTGGATGTATTTTCATTAGCGCTTCGGGCCGCAAAGTATAATGTCCCGGTGCTTATTAACGGAGAAACTGGCACAGGCAAAGAGTACGTTGCCAAATTCATTCATGCGAATGCCAACGATAATGCTGCACCTTTTGTTGCGTTAAATTGTGCAACGATTACCGAAGCCAGCCTGAATAAAACATTATTTGGCTATGTAAAAAACGTAATCAATGAAGAAACTAATGGTCTTAGCCAAAAATATGGCCCGGCGACCGGGGGCACATTACTGCTCAATGAAATAGCGGATATGCCTGCAACGCAACAGGCAAAATTAGTGCGAAGGTTGCAGGAGCTGGAAATAGCCCGACAACCTGCGGCTGCGCTAAATATCCGGCTAATAGCTACCACTAATCGTGACCTGCATAGCGAGATTGCCGCCGGTCGTTTTCGTCAGGATCTCTACTATCGTATTGCCGTGGTGCCACTGACTATTTTGCCACTGCGCACTCGTCCGCTGGAAATCTTGCCGCTGGCACAACGCTTTATTACGCAATATCAGGCCTTTCATTCGGGGCCGGTTTTTCTCAATAAACAGGCACAACAGGCCCTACTGAGTTATGACTGGCCTGGCAACGTGCGCGAACTGGAAAATGTCATCCAGCGTGCGCTTATTTTCTGCAATGGTGAGGAAATCACCGCAGCCGATCTGGGCATTACAGCGCCGGATTCAGGCGTCGGATTACCGCTTTTGCATGCGCAGCAAGAGCCTTCTTCTGGTGAGATAACTGATGTGAAGCGGCACGGGCGACTGGCGGAATACCAGTACATTATTGAGTTGCTCAAACGACACAATGGCAGCAAATCCAGGACAGCGGAGACGCTGGGTATTACTCCACGCGCGTTACGTTATCGTCTCGCTTCCATGCGTGAAGATGGTATCGATATATCTTGTTATATCTAATCGTGACAAAGATTGTGATATAGAAAGGCACGCAACGGTTAACTGACCCCCTGGTCAAAGTGGTACTGTTGCTAAATGGCCAAAATGAGACGGAACTGTCGGCCTGTTATGGCGCGCTTGTTCGCCAGGGTGTGAGCGCTAACCAACTATGGTTGGACGAAAAACGCGTGGGAAAGATACATCGATTTCCGGGCTACAGACGCATTGTGTCGTGCTGGATGAGGCGCAGCGCCAGGGATGGCGCAATGTGCGCTGCTGCTGGATTTCCCTACCGTTTATACCCAGGATTAAGCCTCTCACCGCGCTTTTGACACCCCTGAAAATGTACCTTCACGTCAGCGAAAACCTGAACAATTCAACCAGCCGGGTTCGCTTACCTCACCGGGGCTGTGTGTTTAGTTAACGCTTGTCATTATACATTGCTGCAAAATGCCTGATGCCGGGCGCTGGAGCACAGTGTCTGTATTGATAATCTGTCGGGATTCGTACGGGAAGAACATGGCTGGCAAAAATTAACCATAAACGTTGCCAGGCAACCGTAAGAAATGCGGTGCCTTAGCATTTGTCAAGACACCAGTTTGAAGTAGGTACTTACTTATCTTCTAAAGGATAGAGGTAAATCATGCCGTTTTGCATCATAACGAGCTGTACGCCGTCCAGCGTGTATTGACGCATCCAGAATTCAGAGTTCACCAGTAAGTCAACATTCCCACCCAGCATACGGCTGTGTTCTGCGGGCATAAAATAGATAGGTGTATAGGTAAAGTAGAGCCTGTTTCCTACCTGGCGGCTTTGTGTAAAATCGCCCTTCAGCACAAACTTTTTATCGTCAGGGCTGGTGATATTGCTCATGATACGATTACCGGCGGTCTTCATGCGCGAGTCATAAATTTCTTTTTGATCCAACATCAGGTCATAGAAACCGAATTGCAGCGTGGCGTTACCACCCGGTTTAAGTTCCATATGCAAGCTACGGAACAGGTACACAGAGGCTACAACAACAAGAACAATCAGTGTCGCCAGAATAAACAGATTACTTCGCTTTACAGGTTGCCATTTCATTGATTTTTCTCTGAGTTTCGGTTTGGATCAAAGTTTTAAACGCGTCCGGATTTGCGCGCCAGTGATAAATCTGCATAGCCAGCAATTTCTGTTCGCAGCCGTTATACAAACGCATGGTGTAATTCAGCGTTTGGTTAGCGTTGTTGTAATAGACGCTGAGTTTGATGGACTTCGCCTTAAGCTCTTGATCTAATATGTAATACAGGTCTTTCAGACGATTATATGTCGAAGCCTGATCCTGCAATGGCCCACCGTGCTCGGGCAGCGTAAAGAGGTGGATATTGCTATAAACCCCTTTTGCCAGTTCTTGCGGTGCGCGCCTGCTGTAAGGGTTAGACAGCAGATACCAGCAAGTCATAATACACAGCACAATCACTGCCAGCGTTAGTCCTCCCTTCCAGCGGTTGCTTCGGGCTGGAGCCACAGGCCCGGGGCGCTGCACTAACTCAATCGGCGCAGGAGGAGGCGCAATAGCCACCGGCAGCGGGTCACTCTCAACATCGGCTTGCAGCTGCAGAGTTTCTTCGTCACCTTCCGCTTCAGACAGGATATCTTCCTCTTCCTCAGGCGGTGGCAGGCTGGGCAGATTGACCTCTTTATCATCTTTTTCAACGACCTGGCAAAACTCTGGCTCCAGCACATATCCGTGCTTAGGGATGGTTCTGATAATGCGCTGCTGCTTGCCGTCATCTTCAAGCGCGGTGCGCAGCGCGTGGATTGCGTTTGGCAAACTATTGTTACCAATGACACGACGTTCCCAGACCAGCGTGGTGAGTTCCTCGCGAGTAAAAATTTTGCCAGCATTTTTAAGCAGGACATCAAGCAGCTTGAGTTGATACATTCCCAGGCGTTTACTTTCTCCCGTCACTAAATGAAGGATAGAGCCTGAGGGTTGATCAATTAGCCAGTTGTTAATGGTGCAATAATGTTTATTCATATTTACTCAAGAGATCAAATCTATCCTGTTGCAATATTTAATGACGATAAACAAGTGAATAAGCTACAAAAGTGCAGGCTTATAAACGGTTTGTTTTTATCGCAATGCAGAGAACACCCACCTGTCTGGCAATGATTAACCATTCTCAGCGTACTGGTTATAAGACGACCGTGTTGATAATTTTAATCTTATAAAACGATTGTTTTATAAGATAAAAGTTATGCTACCGTTTACACGGTGACCTGAGGGTATGTTTTTTAATTACCGGTCTGGATATCAAAAGTCATATTGTTCATAGCGCTGCATTATATATTAATTTTATTAAAAGAGGCATGTCTTGTTCCAACAAAAAGCGGTCATTCCTGGCGATTAAGCGAAGGATGAAGCTTTTCAAATTAAAAAAAGCAACCAGTATATGAGCAGAGTCCGGAGATTAATGTTGTGGAATTTTATTTCCTCTAATACTTCCTTAATCTTAATTAAGCGGAAAAGAATTTTCACTTAATGTTTTAATTTATTGATTTCTTAATTAGTTAAACGTCGCTGCGTTGCGCATGACAGCGGTAGCCTTTCAGCCATTTTCTGCGCTTATGTATTGAAGTGGTGAATAAACTGTCTGTGTCGGTGTGATACTGGTCGCGCTGAACTAAAGGAACCGGGGCGTTCCCGGTGGGTGCAAAGCTGTTGTTTCCGCCAGTGCCGGGTTGGGCTATGCTTAGCTGAATAAACTGATGGGGAGCAAAGAGATGCACTTTATTAATAGTGAAGAAGACGACGACAAAAAAGAGCCGGGTTCTGCCAATGTTACGCAGCTTATGCAGCAAAAGCTGCTGGATTCCCGCTCGATAATCATCTCCGGCGAGATTAATCAGGCGCTTACTGAGAAGGTGGTGACGCAACTGTTACTGCTCCAGGGTATCAGCGATGCGCCAATTAAAATCTATATCAATAGTCAGGGCGGGCATGTCGAAGCGGCTGACACCATCCACGATATGATTAAGTTTATCACCCCGGAAGTGCATATCATCGGCACCGGCTGGGTGGCCAGCGCCGGGATCACTATTTTCCTCGCGGCGAAAAAAGAGCACCGCTATGCGCTGCCGAACACCCGCTTTATGATCCATCAACCGCTTGGCGGCGTGCGTGGCCAGGCGAGTGATATTGAAATAGAAGCCAAAGAGATCATTCGTATGCTTGAGCGCGTCAACCAGCTCATTGCCGATGCAACAGGGCAGCCGGTTGAAAAAGTGAAGCAAGATACCGATCGCAACTTCTGGATGAATACAAAAGAGGCTATCGACTACGGTATTGTTTCCCGCGTGGTGAAATCCTTTACTGAACTGAACCTTGATTAACGTACCAGGCCTTCCTCATTCGGGGAAGGCTATTTCTCTGTTCATTCCCCTTCTTCCTGACACATAATCTGCACCCTGGCGGCATGAATATCTACGGAGTGATAGCATGAAAAGCAGTATTAAGGCGGCGCTGTTATGTATGGCGTCGCTGAGTTTCCCCGCGCTTGCAGAACCCAACGGCATCTCATTTGACCATAAAGACTGGGAAGTGGTGTGTGATAACACCCTGACCTGCCGGGCGGCGGGTTATAGCGCGGAGGAAGAGGCCAGCGGTTCGGTACTTATCACCCGCAAAGCGGGGCCAAACACGCCAGTGACGGTAGACGTCGTGCTGGCAGAGATGGACGCAGACGAAACCGCGCCGCAGGCACCGTTGACGCTATGGATTGATGGCAACTCGCTTGGCGATATTGCCACGGAAGATAATGACACCTGGCGCTTAACTGACGAGCAGGCAAGCCGCCTGATTGAAGCGGTAAAAGGCAGCAGCAAGGTTGAATTTAAAGGTGGCGCAAAGCCGTTTGTGCTCTCAGACGATGGCGCCTACGCGGTGCTGCTGAAAATGGATGACGTCCAGCGTCGCATAGGCACCCCTGGCGCGCTGAGTAAGAAAGGCGATAAAGCGGAAGATAGCGTAGCCGCAGCCATTGCTGCGCCGGTGATTCAGGCAGGATCGGTGGCGGAGGGCGAAGATCGTCCATTGACGAAGGCCGAAATCGCGACCCTGAAACCGCGTCTGCTTGCGGCGCTTAGCGCGAGCAATGAGTGTGAGCGTCTCTCCGCGCCACAAGAAGAAGTGATTGACGGGGACAATGACATCACCCTGACGCCGCTGGATAGCAAGCACGCCGTGATTTCTGCGCTCTGCTGGCGCGGTGCGTACAATGAAGGTTACGGCTTTTGGGTTGTCGATAACGCCCTGAAAGGCGAACCTAAATTTATCACCAACTCGGCGACGGATTACAGCGACGGCGTCATATCGCTGGGCCAGCGCGGGCGCGGTATTGGCGACTGCTGGGCTTCGGCAGAATGGGTGTGGGACGGTGAAACCTTCCGTAAGAGCAGCGAATCGACAACCGGCATGTGCCGCTATATCCGCACCGGGGGCACATGGGATCTGCCGGAGTTTGTGGCCGAAGTTAAAGACGCGAAATAGACTAGCCTCGCACCTATGCGTGAAGGGGCAAGTAGTGGCGTGGCACTATATCGGTGAGAAATATGTTAAGCAGCCTTAATCATTTAACGCTGGCAGTCAGTGACCTTGATCGTAGCGTTGCGTTCTATCATCAGTTGCTTGAATTAAAACTGCACGCGCGCTGGGACAGTGGCGCGTATCTTACCTGTGGCGATCTCTGGCTGTGCTTGTCACTGGACGCACAGCGCCAGGCGCTTTCTGCTGTGCAAAGTGACTACACCCATTATGCGTTCAGTGTGGAGGCGCGCGATTTTAGCGCGTTTGTTGACCGACTGGCGCGAGCGGGCGTGGTGAGCTGGAAAGAGAACAAAAGCGAAGGCGCATCCTGGTATTTCCTCGATCCTGACGGCCACAAGCTGGAAGCACATGTGGGTAACCTGGCGCAGCGCCTGGCCGAATGTCGGGCGCACCCTTATAAAGGCATGGTGTTTTTTGATTAGCATCGTTCTCTTTCGCAATCCATGCTCTTTGGCTCCCCATTTCTTGATACTTACCCTGATAACTATTATTTTACTCCCCCGGCAAAATGAGGGACTGCATGACCGAAGAAGAACTGTTTGCGCGTCGACCGCTGGGTATGCGGATGGCGATGGTTGTCCGCCAGTGGCGCGCCACTATCGACTGCGCATTGAGTGATACAGGGATAACCCAGTCGGGCTGGACGGTGCTGATGCAGCTGAGCCAGCTGGGCGATAACGTTTCGGTCAGCGAGCTGGCGGAAGTGCAGGGCATTGAACTGCCGCCGCTTATGCGCACCCTTACACAGCTGGAAAAACAGGGGCTGATTGTGCGTACGACATCGCCGTACGACAAGCGCATTCGCCTGCTGGCGCTAACGGCAGAGGGAAAGCAGATGCTGAAGAAAATTACGCACGTGATCGAAACCTGCCAGGCACGCGCGGCAAGTAACATCCCGGCGGCGGAATTACAGCAATTTAGCGCCACACTGAATCATATCGCCTGCAATTTGCGCGTAATGCGCGAAGAAGATAAAACCGAATAAGAAAATGATGACGCCAGAACAGAAATTTGCCCGTTGGGTAAGGGTCAGTATTGCCTCTTTCCTGTTGATGTTTCTCTATTTTATCGTTGCCGACATCTGGATCCCGCTCACACCTGATTCCACCGTGATGCGTGTCGTGACGCCGGTCTCCGCCCGCGTCTCTGGCTACGTCGCACAGGTGCACGTGCAGAATAACAGCCAGGTGAAGCGCGGCGACGTGCTGTTCGAGCTGGATGCGACACCCTTTAAAAACCAGGTCGAAGCGGGCGAGATAGCTCTCGCACAGGCGCGTCTGGCCAACCAGCAGCTGGACGCAAAAATTGTCGCCGCGCAAGCCAGCCTGAAGAGCGCACAACTGACGGCGCAAAACGACAGGCTGACGTTTGATCGCTATCAGCGCCTTAGCGCGATGCAAAATGTCTCGCAAGCCGATCTGGATAAAGTCCGCACCGCCTGGCAAAGCAGTGTGCAATCGGTTGATAACTTGCGCGCCAGTATTGATGAGTTAAATATTGAACGCGGCGAGCGCGATGAGGCCCGCAACGTTACGCTGCAAAAATACCGTAACGCGCTGGAACAAGCACAGCTTAATCTCGGCTGGACGCAAGTGCGCGCCGAAATGGATGGCACGGTGAGCAACCTGCAACTTAGCCCCGGCTTTTACGCGCCAGCGGGCAGCGCTGCGCTGGCGTTGGTACATGATAAAACCGATATCGTGGCGGATTTTCGTGAAAAGAGCCTGCGTCATACGCAGGTGGGTACCGATGCCGCCGTGGTGTTTGATGCCCTGCCAGGGCATGTTTTTAAAGCACATGTGACCAGCAGCGATGCGGGGATTCTGGCCGGACAGGAAGCGGTCAATGGTAAGTTGTCGGCACCAGAAACGTCGAACCGCTGGGTACGTGATGCACAGCGTATGCGCATTCATCTGGCGCTTGACGAGCCATTACCCAGGCAGCTTCCCACCGGCGCGCGCGCCACGGTGCAGCTTTATAACAGCGAAGGACCGTTTGCTCGCTTCTTCTCTGGCTTGCAAATCCATCTGGTGAGCTTGCTGCACTATGTCTATTAACGCGTTGGCCCGTGTGTTCACCCCGTACGGGAATATCGTTTATACCGCGAATGATTTTCGCCAGACCTTGCGCATCGTCTTCGCCGGGATGATAGCCCTGAGCGTGTCGAGCTTTTACAACACGCAATACGGCGTGTTTTACGTGGTCTACCCGGTAATGCTGCTGTCGCTGGTGCCGGTATTTAACCGCCACGTGGCGAAACAGTTTATTTTCAGCGCGGTCATCAACTGCGTCGAAATGGTGTTTATCATCGGCTATTTGTCGCGTTGGCCGGTTATTATGACGCTGGTGGTGTTTGCGCTGTATGTGATGCGTTTTCGCTTTATGAGCAAAGGCGCGCTGTTTCTGTTTGGATCGACGGGCGTTGTGTGCCAGAGCACGATGCTCAATTTTATGAGCTATCCCTCCAGCGACTGGCATACGCTTTTGTTTTCCAATATTGAAGCCAGCATCATGGCCGTGGCGCTAAGTGCGTTGATGAATTACCTGATACCGGATGTGGAGCCGCGCAACCGCCCGCCGATAATTGAGAAGAACGCAGCCCGCGTGCGTCACGAATCTCTGCTGGCGGGAACGGTAGCGACGCTTATCTTTGTGGTCTTTCAAATCAGCGATCTGAGTGATTCACTTTCTGCATTGATGGCGGGGATTTTGATCCTCTTTCCGATGCATTATCGCGGCGCGGTACTTAGCTCGCTGTGGCGCGTGGTCGGCGTGATCATCGCCTGCCTGTATATTTTGCTGGTGCAGTTGATTCTTTATAACCACAGCAGTCATATGCTGCTAATGATGCCGCTAATTGGCCTGGGGCTGGCTTTCAGCGCGCGGCTGCATGTGATGGAAAAAGTCGGCGCGGGCGTTGGGTTTTCCAGCGTCACCACCATTGGCATTATGTTTGGCCAGAACCTTCACCCGGACACCGACCTGGTATTCAGCGATCTCTATCGTATTGTGTCGGTCACCGTAGCGCTGTTAGGCACCTTAACGATGATCTATCTGGTGCATCTGATTTTGAATCGTTTTGCAGCCACTCGCTACGTGATTGAGGAGCAGTAGGCAGGGTCAACATTCTTTCACCAGCACATATTCTTCTCCGGCGCAGCGGTAAATCGCCTGCGTTGCGCCAGGGATAACCCAGCGCAACGCGTCCTCTGGTAAGCAGTGCAAGCGAATGCATAGCCCGCATCCGCCGCGAAGCGCGCGCGGAATATCCTGCACGCGAAACTCCACATTAGCGGCCTGTAAGGCTTTGCGTGTTTGCAACACGCCGGGTGTGTTATGAAACAGCAGCAAATACGCATTCATCAATGCTTCCTCTGGCGCTGCCCAATCAGCGCGGCACCAAGCGCACCGGCGTACTGGGCGTCCGGATGAGTAAAAACCTCGCTGTTAAGATGCGCTGCCAGCATCCGGCGAAAGGTCGCGCAATGGCTGACGCCGCCGGTAAAGAGCAGCGGCCCTTGCGTGGAGAGGCGGGCAATAAAATGTGCGCTGCGCCGGGCCATCGCGTTAATCACGCCGGCCAGAATGGCTTCCGGCGCGATGCCCGCAGAGCGCAGGCTGATCACCTCTGATTCGGCAAAAACCGTGCACATGCTGGTCAGCGGGTGCGGCTCCACGCCATCGGTGATAGTATCCAGATGTTCGACCTGCGTTCCCAGCGTGCGGGAAATCACCTCCAGAAAGCGCCCGGTTCCGGCCGCACATTTATCATTCATCAGAAAATCGGTCAGATTCCCCTGCGCGTCCAGCTCGATAACTTTGCTGTCCTGGCCGCCGATATCAATCACCCTGCGCGCATCGGGTTGCAAAAGGCGCGCGCCAAGACCGTGGCAGGAGATTTCGGTGACCTGTTTGTCGGCAAAATCCACCAGTTGTGCCGCCCGTAACCGGTCAGCGTCAGGAAGGGTTTTTGTGTGAGATCGGCGCGTAATGTTTCCCACGCTGTGACAATCGAATCCGCCGGGCGAAACGAGGTCGGGCAGAGAAAACGCCGCACGACAGTGCTGCCGTCCAGCAGAATGCCTTTGGTGGTGGTCGAGCCTGAATCAATACCTATGCTAAACACCGTCATGCCTCACAGCATCTCTATAAAAGCGGCGACACGGGTGCTGAGCTGCCCGATATCAGACGTGGAGTAATCCGTCTCAATAGCCATATAAGGAATGTTATGCTGCTGGCGCACGTGGCGTTTGATGGAAAGCGATTCAACCGCATAGGTGTGGCAGGCCTGCAAAATCACATCAATCACGCCGTCGGCCTGATATTCTTCCACCATCTGGCTCAAAAGCTTCAGCCGTTCATCGTTGGGCGAGAGGCAGGAGCAACCAATCGCCAGATATTTATCGGTTAGCGCATCGTAAACATCGCCGTGCTCATCAACGCAGCGCTCGGTGGCTTTCGCGCCGGTGCAGTTCTCATAGCCCACGACCCAGCCGCCGTTCTCCTCGATGGCGCGCACGACTTTTTCCGCCGCACCGCCTATGGGGCAACCGGTTATCAGAATGCGCGGGCGCGCATCGAGGCGTTTTCCTGCTTGCCAGTCTGCGTGGATTTGCGCGGCCATCGTATTCAGCTCGTCAATCAGCGCTTCTTTATCAAACCGAAACGTCGCGCCGTACACCACTTTCAGGATATCCGTACCGCTCAGCGCAGGAGGATTAAGCTGCCCGACGCGGTAGAAGTTAGCCAGCGCTTGCCGCTCGCGGTTTTTCAACCGGATAGCGTCACGCAACGCGGCTTCGCTGATGGGCTGACCAAATCGCTGTTCGATGGTTGTTTGCAGGCGCAGGATCTCTGCTTTCCACAGCGCGCGCGAGGCCGCATCGGCGGCGCTGTTTGGCAACTGCATAACATGCACCGCCTTGAACTCCGCCATGTATTCATACATTTTCTTCTTGCCGTCGCAGGTCGTTTCTCCCACCACCAGGTCGGAAAAATAGAAGTAGGGGCATTTATCGGTTTTGCCAAAACCATAGCTGCTCTTGATAAGCGGGCAGAGGTTGCGCGGCAGATCTTTCTCCGCTTCCTCAATGGTTTCATCATTTGTGGAGCACAGCGAAACCACCACCGCACCGGCGGCCATCGCGATCTCCTGAGGCATAAAAGTGCAGTAAGTGCCCACTAATGGAACACCGTGCTCTTTGAGATCCATCACGGTCAGAAAGCCTTTCTGGCGGGCGGCGGAGAATTGTTCGAAAATGGCCGGCAGTTCAGTGATAAGCGACATGATTTCCTTCCCCGTGACACGGGAGATGATGAAAAAGACGCCGCATTATAACCGTGTAAAAATAAGGGGGATGTTGATCCCGGCGGGTTAAAAAGCAGAAAAATTTATCAGCAGAGGAAGTTGTGACAGCAGATAGAGAATTAGCCCGATGGTGCCGCCAACCAGCGTGCCGTTGATGCGAATAAACTGCAAATCTTTACCGATATTCAGCTCAACTTGCTGCGACATATCCCGCGCGTCCCAGCTTTTCACCGTGTCGCTGATATGGCGCGTCAGAAATGCGGCAAAGTCCGGCGCGACGCGGTAAGCGGCCTGCTCCAGATGCTCATTCAGCGATGTGCGTAGCGCCGTATCGGCCAGCAAGGTTTCGCCAAACCACAGGCCCGCATCGGTGATGCGTTTTTTCATTCGCGAATCTTCGGCCTGCATATCGGCTTTCATCCAGTTGCGCAAATCTGCCCACATCTCGCCGATATAGCGGTTAAACGCTTCATCGTTTTTCAGATAATCTTTGATGTTCTCTGCCCGTACGGCCATCTCCGGATCGGTTTTCAGGTTGGCGATCAGTTTTAACGTCGCGCGATCGAAAGCCAGGCGGATCTGGTGCGCGCGGTCATCATTGATATCGTCCAGCAGTGAATTTACCGCATCAGAGATAAGATCCGCGCTCTGCTCGCCGAGCCACTCCGTTGGCAGCAGTTTCGCTTTCAGCGGATGATCGGTTTCCAGCCAGTGCACTATTTGGTGCGCAATAAAGGTGCGGCTGCTCTCCCGCTGCAAGAGCGCGATAAGCTGAGCTATGAGGCTGTCGAGCAGCACCTGATGGCGGTTGTTGCGGGTCAGGCTTTCAAGGATAAGCGCACTGGTTTCGGTAAGATCTACTTTATCGAGCGCTTTATGCACCGCGCGCTTAAGTAGCCGTTGGATGCGCGTATCGTCGGTCATCTCCAGAAAACCGCTCATCACCTGCAAAAGGTGCTGGCCGACGCGACGCGCGTTATCCGGCTGGCTAAACCAGACGCCTATCATCTGCGCGGGCTGATGGCGCTGAATAAGCGTCACCAGCGATTGGGTATCAAGGAATTTTTCCTGCACAAACTGGCCAAGATTGTCGCCGATCCGGTCTTTATTACGCGGAATAATCGCCGTATGTCGCGAAATAAACGGCAGCGGCACGCGGCGAAAGAGAGCGACGACCGCAAACCAGTCCGCCAGCGCGCCGACCATCGCTGCTTCGGCAATCGCTTTGACACCGCTGACCCAAAAGTTAGGCGGCAGAAACAGCGTAGTAATAAAAACCGCTGCCGCAATCAGTAGCAGGGAGAGTGCCAGGTGCTTGGCGCGTTTAAGTTCTGTGACTTTGTCCATGGTTTAAGCATATAACCCAACGACAGGTTTATGCAAAAGGTTAAATCATAAGCAAATTGCGCAACGTAAATGTCAGAAGCTTTGCGCATGATGTTTAGCGAGGAACAAAACGGCTATGGCTTCCAGCGGCGCAGCGAGGTGTCTTGTTCATAAGGCATTGGTGAAGGCCAGGTTATAAACTCGACGATAGTGCCCCAGGGCGTGCGGCCATAGCAAAACTGATTCCCTTCGCCTTTCTCGGTCGGGAAACCGAGCGGCTGCGGCGCGGTAAACACTTCGCCACCCGCCTCTTTAAACTGCTGCAATGCGGCGGCGATATCATCGGTATAGACAGCAAAATGTTGTAGGCCAAAATCGCTGGCGCGTAGCGGTTCGCGCTGGTCAGGCCCTTGCATTTCAAACAGTTCAATCCCTGGCCCGTGGTGTAATTTCAGCATTCTTATCGCTTTGATTACCGTGCCGGGCACCAGGCGCAGCGTTTTTTGCTGTGATTCATTATCCAGGTCTTTTTCGTCCGGCGCGACGGACTGGTAAATAAGTTCGGCACCCAGCGCTTCAATCAGAAAACGCGTAGCAGCTTTAATATCCGGGACGGTAATACCGATATGATCGATTCCGCGAATGGTCATGGCTCCTCCTTTAACGAGTCAGTTTTAAGCATAGACGACGTGCAAAGTACATTTTTTGTGGCTACAAGCTAAGAGGAGGTTTTATGGATTCCATTATTCGATAGCGATTTAAAAGCCCGCGCTGGTTCGGTGCTTGAAAGCTGTGGCCTGAACTGGAGTACCGCCATTCGCTTGTTTGCCGAACAGAGTGTGAAAACCGAAGGCATTCCCTTTGAAGTGACGCGTAAACCCACGGCGCGACTGCGTAAAGCAATGGCGGAAACCGAAGAGATAGTCGCACATCAACATGGACGCTTTAAAGGTATTGATCAGCTTATGGATAGCTTAAACGATGGGAAAGAGTAAACGCACGCCACTGCCTTACCGTTCTGATTATACAAAAACCCTTTATTAAAGCCTGGTGCGCTACAATAAATCTTGCCGGAGAGATAGGCATGAGACGGCAGTTATTATGTCTCTGTTTCTTTCCGGTAATACATTATTTTGTGGCGATGGTAAAGCAGCCGTTCATTATTTCAATATGCACTTGAGAACCTATTATCTACATGTAAATACAGTGAAAATAAAATGCGAGGCAATTCGAATAAATATAACCCTGTTAAAATGGATAATAATTAATTTATTGGCGGGTTTTCTGTGTTTATTTATTATCTTCACGATTCTCCAGCCCGGTAAGTGCGATCCATGATTTTATATCAGAACCCTCCGTATATACTCAACTTTACTTTTAACCTCAGCCATTTTTACTACCCTTAATACCCTAAGCAGTAAATTAAGGAGAAAAGAAATATGGCTTACCAGACAGTGAATCCTTTTAACAATCAGTTGATTAAAGAGTATCCCAACCACAGCGAAGCAGATATTGAAGCGGCACTGAAGCAGGCCGATGCGCTCTATCATTCAGAATGGTCTAAAGGCAGTATCGACAAGCGTCTGCCGGTGCTGCATAAACTTGCTGACCTGCTGGAAAGCAATCAGGAAGAACTGGCAAAAATCGCCAGTCAGGAAATGGGGAAATTAATAGAGCAAAGCCGTGGTGAGGTAAAACTCTGTGCGCAAATCGCTCGCTATTATGCGGATAACGCAAAAACCTTTCTTGCACCGGTAAAATACCCCTCTGAACTGGGCGAAGCCTGGGTTGAGCATCATCCTGTCGGGCCGATTATGGTGGTTGAACCCTGGAACTTCCCTTACTACCAGTTAATGCGCGTACTGGCGCCGAACCTTGCCGCCGGTAACCCGGTGCTGGCGAAACATGCCAGTATCGTGCCGCACTGCGCCGAAGCGTTTGCGCATCTGGTGCGTGAAGCCGGTGCGCCGGAAGGGGCGTGGACCAATCTGTTTATCTCATCGGATCAGGTCGCGGCAATTATCGCTGACCCGCGTGTTCAGGGCGCAGCGCTGACCGGTTCGGAAAAAGCGGGCAGCGCGGTGGCGGCACAGGCAGCGAAACATATCAAGAAAGCGACGCTGGAGCTGGGCGGTAACGACGTGTTTGTTGTGCTGGATGATGCCGATCTGGAAAAAGCCGTGAAAATCGGTGTGCAGGCGCGCCTCAATAACGCAGGCCAGGTCTGTACCGCCGCCAAACGCTTTATCCTGCATCAGGATATTGCCGAGGAATTCCTCAATAAATTTACCGAAGCATTCCGTCAGGTCAAGATGGGCGATCCGCTGGATGAAAGCACCACGCTTGGCCCGCTTTCCTCGAAAGAGGCGCTGGAAACCCTCTCTCAGCAGGTGAGCGCTGCCGTGCAAAAAGGCGCAAAACTGCATCTGGGCGGAAAACCTGCGGACAGCCAGGGGAACTTCTTCGAACCGACGATTTTAACGCATATCACGCGGGATAACCCGGCGTACTTTGAAGAGTTTTTCGGGCCGGTGGCGCAGATGTATGTCGTGAATAATGACGAAGAAGTTGTTCGCCTGGCGAATGACTCACACTTTGGTCTCGGCGGGGCGATTTTCAGCCGTAATATTGAGCGTGCGAAACAGATGGCCTCACGTATCGAAACCGGCATGGTTTATATCAACTGGCTGACGGATACCGCCGCAGAACTGCCGTTTGGCGGGGTGAAACGCTCCGGTTTTGGCCGAGAGCTTTCCGACCTGGGGATTAAAGAGTTTGTGAACCAGAAACTGGTTGTGGTTCGCCGGTGATTTCCTGACATCCTCTCCCCGGTCGGGAGAGGATGAAGTATAAAGCCAGGGTTGTGTGTTATTTACGCAGCCCCGCAAATGCCGCGCGGATCTCGTCTTCGGGGAGCTGCACACCGATAAACACCAGCGTGCTGTGCGGCGTTTCCTCGCCCCACGGCCTGTCCCAGTCGGCGCTATACAGGCGCTGCACGCCCTGAAACAGCAGGCGGTTCGGCTCGCCGTCAATCCACAGCATCCCTTTATACCGCAACAGCTTTTCGGCAAAACTGAGCAGCAGATTTTCCATCACCCGTGAGACCTCGCCAATTTCCACCGGGTAATCCAGTTCCACCACAATCGAGCTGATATCGTTTTGCTTATCCGCCATAAAATGGAAGCGGGGTTTTGCCGCCACGACATTTTCTTCCAGCATAAAACCATTGGTATTAAACAGTTGTGCCAGCTCGATTTTGCCATGCGTCACGGTGTAAATAGGCGCACGGGCGTTGATACGGCTCAAGCGTTCGCGCAGTTTTTCGTTTTCCGGCGCAACGTCTGTCTTGGTGAGCAAAATTCTGTCGGCATAGCCCACCTGCGACTGCGCCAGCGTGAACTGATTCATCTGCTCGTCGGCGTGCACGGCATCCACCAGCGCAATCACCCCATCCAGCAGATAGCGCTGGCACAGGATCTCATGAGAGAAAAAGGTCTGGATAATCGGGCCGGGATCGGCCATACCGGTGCATTCAATCACCAGTCTGTCAAAGTCGATATCGCCGCGATCGAGGCTGTCGAGCAGATCGAGCAGCGCGTCTTCCAGCTCGTTCGAGCGGCTACAGCAGATGCAGCCATTGGTCAGGGTTTTGATTTGCGTAGCGCGATCGCCAATCAGCTGATCGTCTACAGAAACTTCGCCAAATTCGTTCTCAATCACCGCTATTTTGTAGCCGTGCTGTTCATTAAGAATATGACGCAGAAGGGTAGTTTTACCTGCGCCGAGAAAACCGGTTAACAGGGTCACTGCAATGGGGGTCATAACGTCTCCTTTAGCAACAGCGAACACCGCCTTTGCCATCCCCGCCGTAACGTGCCTGCTGACGCTCGCGGAAAAATTCGTTGTAGGTCATGTACGGTTTATCCGGATGGTTGGTCTTCATATGCTCAACATAGTTGTCGTAATCCGGGATACCAATCAGCATTTTCGCCGCCTGACCGAGATATTTTTTGGCTTCGCCTAAGTTACCAAACATAACCCATCCTGATGAACAAAGCCCGACAATAGATGCCGGGCGATGAGGTGTGTTGCCCCTCCCACGACTGAGAGGGGGCGCTATTAATGGTGCGAAGAGGTCTTCACGCCACCTTCCGGTACCGGCACATACGGCGTTTCTTTATCGGTACGCACCGTGTTGTTGCGTACTTTCAGCCAGGTTTTGATGCCATAGAAGATGATGCTGTAGACCACCACCAGGAACAGAATGCTCAGACCTGCGTTGGTGTAGTTATTCACCACGATATGGTTCATGTTAGCAACCTGTTGCGCAGTCAGCTCGCTGCCGCCCGCCGCAATCTTCTCCTTGTACTGATTTGCCATATAAAGGAAGCCTTCGAGCTGCGGATTGGTGCTAAACAGCTTCAGGCCCAGCGCCCAGGTGGTGCACAGCAGCAGCCACAGTGCCGGAATAACGGTTACCCAGATGTATTTGGTACGCTGCATTTTTACCAGGATAACGGTGCCGAGCAGCAGGGCGACGGCGGCTAGCATCTGGTTAGAGATACCGAACAGCGGCCACAGGCTCTTCACGCCGCCCAGCGGGTCGACCACGCCCTGATAGAGCAAATAGCCCCACAGACCCACGCAGCCAGCGGTACCAATAATACCGGCCACCAGCGAATCGGTCTTCTTCAGGAACGGCACGAAGTTACCCAGCAAGTCCTGCAACATAAAGCGGCCCGCACGGGTACCTGCGTCCAGCGCCGTCAGGATAAACAGCGCCTCAAACAGGATGCCGAAGTGGTACCAGAAGCCCATGTCTGCCATCGGGATGATTTTGTGGAAGACGTGCGCGATCCCGACCGCCAGCGTCGGCGCACCGCCTGCGCGGTTCAGTACCGACGGCTCACCAATATCTTTTGCGGTTTGCAGGATCTGCTCAGGCGAGATAACAAAGCCCCAGGAGCTTACCGTTGCCGCTGCATGTGCCGTCACATCTTTCAGCTGCGCCAGAATCATCGGCGCATTGTCACCGCCCAGTTCATGCAGGTTCGGCATCGTAATACCAAGGCCCGCTGGCGGCGTGTTCATCGCAAAGTAGAGGCCCGGTTCGATGATGGACGCGGCAACCAGCGCCATCACTGCCACAAACGACTCCATCAGCATCGCGCCGTAACCGATAAAACGCGCGTCGGTTTCGTTCGCCAGCAGTTTCGGCGTCGTACCGGAAGCAATCAGCGCGTGGAAGCCCGAAACCGCGCCACACGCGATAGTGATAAACAGGAACGGAAACAGCGCGCCCTTCCACAGCGGGCCGGTGCCATCAATATACTGCGTCACCGCCGGCATTTTCAGTTCCGGGTTGAGGATCATAATCCCCAGCGCCAGGCCGACAATCACCCCGATTTTCAGGAAGGTCGCCAGATAGTCGCGCGGTGCAAGAATCAACCATACCGGCAGCAGCGCAGAGATAAAGGCATAACCAATCAGCGCATACGTAATGGTGGTGTCTTTAAAGGTCAGCGCCGGGCCCCAATATGGATCGTGCGCGATAACACCGCCAAACCAGATGGAGGCAACCAGCAGCACGATACCAATAACCGAGACTTCACCCACGCGGCCAGGGCGCAGAAAGCGCATATAGATACCCATAAACAGCGCGATCGGCACGGTGGAGCAAACGGTGAACACACCCCACGGGCTTTCCGCCAGCGCTTTCACCACAATCAGCGCCAGCACCGCAAGGATGATTATCATAATCAGGAAGCAGCCAAACAGCGCAATCGTACCCGGCACGCGGCCCATCTCCTCTTTTACCATCTCACCAAGAGAGGCGCCGTTACGGCGAGAAGAGATAAACAGCACCATAAAGTCCTGTACGGCACCGGCCAGCACCACACCTGCCAGCAGCCACAGGGTGCCCGGCAGGTAACCCATTTGCGCGGCCAGAACCGGGCCAACCAGCGGGCCCGCACCGGCGATAGCGGCGAAGTGGTGGCCGAACAGCACGTAGCGGTTCGTCGGCACATAGTTCAGGCCGTCGTTATTAATCACCGCAGGTGTCGCGCGGGTGGGATCGAGTTTCATCACCTTCTGCGCGATATAAAGGCTGTAGTAGCGATAAGCCACCAGATAGACGGAGATGGACGCGACAACGATCCACAGGGCGCTAACGTGCTCGCCCCGGCGCAGCGCCACTACCGACAAACAGAAAGCACCGATTATCCCGAGGATCACCCAGGGGATGTGCTTGAAGAGTTTTTTTGTATCCATATCAGACCTGGCTTTGTCAGAAAAAAGGAAGTGGATGTAAGAAGTTGTAATGCCTGTATGTTGACCTTAATGATGACAAAATGCGCACGCGAAACGGCGGCGAAATGGCTGAGTGGTTAGAAAGGGAGGGTAAGCGGTAAAGAATGCGTACTGAGCGGTTATCGGCAGGGCTAAGTGGCGGAAATTATGTGAGTTTGATCACGCATGCGTTGCGCAACGGACGTCTGCCCTTGATCATATAACGATATAGCAAAACGGTGTCTGCTCGATAGGTTGCAGCAGCACGTGCTTTTCGCGGCTTTTGGTCTGGTAATACTTCTCCTTGAGATAGCGATCGATAAGCGTATTCAAACGCTCTGCGTCAATAGTACGGGTGATGCCGAGCGTCCAGAAGCTGCGCAGATCCAGCTGTGAGCGTTTGATTTTGGCAGATTTGACCAGGTCTGCGATCATATTTTTCACGCAGCTGGTGGGATCGCTATTTTGTTTCACCTCCAGCGCAATGTAGCTGTCGAGCGCCCAGCCTTTTTTGCGCAACAGGAAATCGCTGCGTAGCGATAAACGCCCCGGGTTTTTACGCTGATCGCAGCCCAGCGTCTGTTCGCGCCACCACTCATGATCCGTTGCCGCCAGAAGATTGGCGAACTCAATTTGCATCCAGATTTCCCAGCCTGAAATATTGAACTGGTCAATGATGTTGAGTTTTTGCTGAATATCCTGACGACTAAAAAAGAGCTGAAGCAGGGTGGAAAGGTGATCAAAATCACGATTAATCACGGCTAAGTCCATGATGAGCAAAGAGAAAAGTCTATTTTACGTAACGAACCGGTAGCAATAAAGTCCTCATTCAAAGTAATGATATCAATAACCGAGCATCTCTCTCCTTGAGTGAAATTTTTGGCATAAGCACAAGGTCATTTCTGTTTGTCAGCGTTACATCAAAGATATTTATCTGGTGAATATGTAATACCGCAGTAGCACAGTGCGTTTCCCTAACCAAAAGCTCAGTGCGATCTCCCATAAAGTTTTCTTTATCCAGGCCGAAAATCCTCCTACTACCTATAAGGAAAGAGAAAGCATGTTAACTCGCATTAAACTTGTCACCAGCTTATTGCTGGTCTTAGGATTATTTGGCCTTTTACAACTCACCTCCGGCGGCTTGTTTTTCAATGCATTGAAGCAAGACAAAGAAAACTTCAACGTGTTGCAGACGGTTCGCCAGCAGCAATCCACGCTGAATGCCAGCTGGGTCGCACTGCTGCAAACCCGTAATACGTTAAACCGTGCCGGGATCCGCTACATGATGGATCAGAACAATATTGGCAGCGGCGCAACCGTTGCCGATCTGATGCAGATTGCCAGCACCTCGCTGAAACAGGCGGAAGCGCAGTGGAACGCTTACCTGGCGTTGCCGCGCGATCCGCGCCAGAGCGACGATGCTGCGGCGGAGATCAAGCGTACGTACGATATTTACCATAACGCGCTGGCGGAGCTGATCCAGTTGCTTGGCGCAGGCAAGATCAACGAATTTTTCGATCAGCCTACCCAGGGTTATCAGGACAATTTTGAGAAGCAATACGTTAACTATTTACAGCAAAACGATCGCATGTATGAAGAAGCGGTTACGGATAGCGAAAGCTCTTACGGATCGGCTATTTGGGTGATCATCACGGTACTTATCGTGGTGCTGATCGTGATAGTTGGCGTATGGATGGGGATCAAACGTGCGCTGATCGCGCCGCTGAACCATCTGATCGACAACATTCGCCATATTGCCGGTGGCGATCTGGTGCAGCGCATTGAGGTGCAGGGTTCCAATGAGATGGGCGTGCTGGCAGACAGCCTGCGCCATATGCAGAGCGAGTTAATGCGTACCGTTAGCGATGTGCGTAACGGCGCAAATGCTATCTACAGCGGTGCCAGCGAAATCTCCGTCGGTAATAACGATCTCTCTTCGCGCACTGAACAGCAGGCGGCCTCTCTGGAAGAGACGGCGGCCAGCATGGAAGAGTTAACCGCAACGGTGAAACAGAACGCTGAGAACGCCCGTCAGGCGAGCCACCTGGCGCTGAGTGCTTCTGAAACCGCGCAAAAAGGCGGCAAAGTGGTGGATAACGTCGTGCAAACTATGCGTGATATCACCGCCAGTTCGCAGAAAATCGCCGACATTATCAGTGTTATCGACGGTATTGCTTTCCAGACCAACATCCTGGCGCTGAATGCGGCGGTAGAAGCTGCGCGCGCGGGCGAACAAGGTCGTGGTTTTGCTGTGGTTGCCGGTGAAGTACGTAACCTTGCCCAGCGTAGCGCCCAGGCGGCCCGTGAAATCAAAAGCCTGATTGAAGACTCGGTAGGCCGTGTCGAAGTCGGTTCGACGCTGGTAGAAAGCGCCGGTGAAACGATGGATGAAATCGTCAACGCCGTAACGCGCGTCACCGATATTATGGGCGAGATTGCCTCTGCGTCTGATGAGCAAAGCCGTGGCATCGACCAGGTGGGTCTGGCGGTTGCTGAAATGGATCGCGTGACGCAGCAGAACGCCTCGCTGGTCGAAGAGTCTGCCGCTGCCGCTGCGGCGCTGGAAGAGCAAGCCAGCCGCCTGACGCAGGCCGTTGCCGTGTTCCGCATTATGCAGGCGCAGCAAAAATCCGCTGCCTCCCGGCCATCAAGCTTTGTCAAACCGGCACCTGTAACGCAGCTTGCCGCAAAAGTGGCGGCAACTGATTCAGGTGATAACTGGGAAACCTTCTAATCATT
Organism: Vagococcus sp. WN89Y; assembly: GCF_052220145.1. NCBI lineage: Bacteria > Bacillati > Bacillota > Bacilli > Lactobacillales > Enterococcaceae > Vagococcus > Vagococcus sp. WN89Y. Next base: position 54,627 of record NZ_JBQPOM010000011.1, read on the forward strand.
CTCTGCGCCTCGTCACGCGGGGCGCAATTTACTGAAGCCTGTCCGTGCTATGCTCAACAGAGCATCCTGCGGAGAAGCTTTATGAATCTTGTTGCTGTTCCTGCCACTGATTTTAGCGCTGTACAACTTGCTACTATTCTGAGCGATTGCTTTGAGGGCTATCACATCCCCGTGCATTTATCGCCTGCATTATTCGCCCAACGTTTTATTGCTGAAGGTTTAAGCCTGGCGGATTCGCGCGTCTGGAAAGGCGACACCGCGCCGGAAGCTATCGCCCTCGTCGCCAGGCGTGGTACCAGCGCGCGGCTGGCTGCGTTTGCTATTCGCCCGGCGTATCGCGGGCAGGGGCTGGGCAAAAAACTGATGCTGCCGCTAGTCGCCGAGCTGATGGCCGAAGGGGTGCAGCAGCTGTGGCTGGAGGTCACCAGCGACAACCTGCACGGCCAGGCGCTGTACCACTCGCTGGGTTTTAGCATCGAACGGCTGCTCTGTGGCTACCAGTGTGTGGAAACAAGTGCCCCGGCGCACAGTGTGTTGAGTGAGGTCGATCCGCTGGACGTGGTGCGAAAAGCGGTGGGGGAGTGCAGTAGCAAGCTTCCGTGGCAGATAGACCCGCTCACCGCGGTGTCGCTCCCGGCGAAGGCGTTTGAATATCGCAAGCATGCGTACGCGATTGTTTCGGGCTGGCAGGATAAACCACTGCTCCGCTTTATTTATGTGGAGCCTGAGTACCGGCACAAAGGCTTCGCCTGCGAACTGCTGCGCGCGTTGTCCCCGCACTTTCCAGCGCTTTGCACGCCGGTCTCGGTGCCGGAATCTTTTACGCCGCTGTTTCAGCGCGCAGGCTACAACACGCTTGCTATTAGCCAGTATGAGATGAGGGCGAGCCTTAAGGCTGTCAGCCCGCCGTTTTCACCACCTTAATTTCCACCATACCGATCCCGAGCTTACGCGGCGAGTGACCGAGAATATTGCCTTCATTGGTGGACTGCGGTGCGGGCGGCACAATAACTAACGTGTTGCTGCGGGCTGGGTTAGTAAAACGCAGCGTCGTAGTGCTCAGTGTGTTACCCAGCGTCAGCGTCTGCTCCTCGTTGCCAACACGCACCGGTATCGGGCGGTTGGCGTTCGGCCCGTAGGCTTTCGCGGTGATCACCAGATCAAAGCTTTCCGGCAGCGGCTGTTGGTATTCAATTTTCACTTCCTCGCCCAACTGAGCATTTGACCAGCGCCCCCAGCTTTCGGGGCGGGAAATACCGCTAAACTGTTTCACCTCTTCCGGCGCGCCCGCCACATTAAAGATAAAGCTATCGGCCTGGTAACGGATGTTATCGTCGACTATCTTCAGGGTATCGACGTTTTTCTTGTAGCGATCGGTATCGATCACGGTATCTTTGAATGCCGTTTTCCCTTGCCAGCTGTCTTTATCGACCCGCTGTACCTGCTGCTTACCACCCAGCTGCCCCTGGGAAACGCACCAGTCGGTGGAGAGCGCCAGCGCTGGCGCCCACAGGCGAGCCATTTTGTAACACTGATCGATCCAGACAAAGTTATCGCGCGGGGCGAAATCGGCCAGCTGGAAACGCAGCGGCGCGGAATATTCGCTCTCCGGCAGTGGCTCTATGCGCTTGTCCGACACCCGCACCAGCAGCGGCAGGCGGAACTGACTGCCGGAGATAGCGATCATCTTTTTGTCCCTGTCGATGGTGAACGTATCCATCTCTTTGGGGAAATTCCATAGACGAATAATGTCCGGCTTCCACGCCAGCACTTTCTGTTTCATATTGAGGAAAATACCGGAAAGCGACTGGCCGGAGATGCTGCTGCGCCCGAGGCCGAGGAAATTATCGCCACCGAGAATATCCAGCACCGTCGCGCCATTATCCAGGGTGCTACGTTTAATTCCTGATACATCCTGCTCAGGACGATCGCCGCGCAAGACAAAGAACAGGTTGCTGCGATCCTGCTTATTAAGGTATTTCCAGGCGGTATTGTTCATCGCCAGGTGATCCGATGAGACAACGATGACCGTGTTTTTAAACCAGGGAGAAGCTTTGATTTTGTTGATAAGCCGGGCGATATGCTGCTGGCTGCAGCTGACGGCGCTGAAGGACTGGTTAGGTTTGCCGTCGAAAGTGTAACTTTTGCGCTCACAACTGCGCGAGATAAAACCGTCCGGGTGGTGCGTATCGACCGTCAGGGCAAACAGGGAGAAACGCGTGCCAGCGCGGGACAGCGCTTCGTAGCGCTTCCATACCTCGTCGAGTACGGTGTCGTCATAAAAGCCCCAGTCGTTGCGATAGCCCGGATCCTCTACCTGGCCTTTCAGTTCTTCGGCACCGGTGAGGTGGTCAAAACCGTGCGATTTAAGAAACACATCTTTACCGGCAAAGCGCAGGTTTGCACCCTGGATAAAATGGTTCTCATAGCCTGAGTTTTTCAGGATATCGCCCAGGCAAATATTTTGCGGGAAAAAGCTGGAAACCGATGCCGAGGCATTGCCTTCAAAAGGCGCAAAGAGCGGAATACCGCACTGGGACGAAACCATGCCTGCAATGGTGTAATCCGTGCCGGGCAGTTGTTCGGTATGGCTGAAGTCTAGCCCTTCATTTTTTAGCGCACCCAGCTCGGGAGCCAGCTCCGGGAAAGCCTGATCGTTGAAATAGGTACGCTCCAGGCTTTCGCCATAGATATAGACCAGGTTCAGCTGCGGATTGGGGATTTTTTTCGCCGGTTCTTTGTAATAGACGCCAAAATCCGGGTCGCCATCACGCGACTGGGATTTCACCAGTTCGGTAATTTGATGAAATGCCGGGCTGGCATCAACCGAACCCAGTGCCAGCACCAACGCCAGCAGGCTGTAACCGAAGTGGTGCGGCATATGGCGGCGACGGCGCAGCACCCAGCCAAGCGCACAAAACACCGCGACCAGTGCCAGCACAAGCCCGGCTCCGGGCAACAGATATTTGCCGACGCCCGCGCCGGTCAGACTGTTGGTCAGGGTATAGAGCACCGCATCGTTAATACCGTCACCGGTAAAATAGTTGCTGGCGTAAAGCGTGATGTTTAAAACAATAAACAGGCCAAGAACGACCAGGATAGCGGTAAACCACCAGGTATTTCGCCCCGCTTTCCAGGCATAAATGACCACGGAGGCGAGAAACAGTGCGACAGAAAGCAACTCGGACAACCGTTAATCCTCAGCAATGCCAGGGATATGACTGGCGATAGAAATAGGTAATCGGGGATATAATTTAAAGGCAATGTCACATAGCTGCAATTGTAGTGTCACTTTGTTGTGAGTTTATTCAGAATTGGTTTAGAAAAGGATAATAGTGATCGCTGTCGCATAGGGCCATGCGCAGGAAAACGCCGCGCGAAACGCGGCGCCAGGGCATCAGGAGAGGAAATTAACGCCTTGCTTGAGCACAATATCACAGGCTTTAGATTTCACTTTTTCCGCCAGCGGCGTGCTGCCGATATTACTGAGGTTGAGCTGCTCGCCGTTTTTGGTATTCAGCAAGCCCTGTAGGCCCTGCAGATAATTGGTATCCTGCGTCTGTTCTTTGGTACTGAGTCCCAGCTTATCCATCACCTGGCTTTTTATATTTTCAGTACTGGTTAACGAGGAGAGTTTATTTTTAGCGCACCAACTCATCACGCCCGCCGCGTTATTCATGGTGTCCGCGCTAAGCGCCTGGTTGCCGCCGTTTAACAAACCGGTCAGGGAAGAGAGCGACAAACCGCCCTGTTGCGCGGTGTTGTTCTGGCTAAGTTGCCCGGCAGCGCTGGAGAGCTGATCCTGCCATGAGGCAGCATGAGCGGCCGGGGTAAGCATGACGCTGCCAAAAACAGCGACGCAAAGCAAGCGTGTGGTGATTTTCATGGCGTGATCCTGATAGTCAATGAACGCGCCCAGTATATACCCGGGCGCAGGGGCGCGATGGAGGGGAAAATTCTCAATACTCTTTGCCGGTCACGCGGCTGCGATAGCTTTCCCAGTTGAAGATCACCCACAGACTATTACCGAGGCGCATCCTGTCCATCACCCTCTCGCCGAGCAACTTATTCATTTCATCCAGATTACTGTTGGTCAGCATGCCGGTCGGGCGTTTGGATGACGAGCGGCGATCCACTATCTGGTTGATGATCACTTTTTCATAGCGCGATTCGGTCTGCATACCGATCTCATCGATCACCAGCAGATCAACGGTGCTGAGATCGTTAAGCAACTGCTCCTCGCTGCTTTCCCGGTTACCAAATGTCTCCTTCATGGCAGACATAATGTCGGCAACGGTAATGATAAGTACCGATTTCCCGCGCAGGAGCAGCTCATTACAGATGGCCGCCGCGAGGTGATTTTTGCCGGTTCCAGGCTTACCCGAGAAGATAAAACTGGCGATATTGCCATCGAACTCTTCGACATATTGCCGCGCCTGGCTCAGGGCGCGCATCTGGCCTTCGGTTTCGACCCGGTAATTATCAAAGGAGCAGTTCTGATGCAACGGACGAATGCCGGAGCGGTTAAACGTGCGCTGCATTTTCATGGCGCGGTTTTCACGCTCCAGCGCCGCCGAACGGATTTCGCCCTGTTCCTTCTGCCAGGCCATTAGCTCTTCACCTGTTTTAAAGGCAGGTTGCGTGTTGGCAGGCATCATTTTTTGCAGACGCTTCATCAATTCGCCGACGTTTTTCATCTTTATCCTCTAAAGCCTGGTGGGATTTGATTGTCAGGTTCTGAAAGCGCGTTGATATCGCGCTTCGCTATGCTGTTCTGGCTGGCGCGCCCGATTTGCAGGCTGCGCGCCAGTTTTTGCTGCCACTGAACATGGTGAAAAACTTTACCTTCTGCCTGCCAGTAAGCCACAAAAGAGGCCAGCTCTTCGGGGGTGACGGGCTGCGACAAGGCGATGCCCCAAAGTGCAGCCAGGCGCTGGAAATCCGTATCCGGTTGCCAGCCTGGGTACATGGCGAATTTACCCATCGGTACATTCACCGGCGCGGCGGTCGGTTCTTCATAAAATTGCGCATCAAGCGCGATATCGCTCGCCGGACGTGCCAGTTGCGCTTCAAGCGCCAGTAACTGCTCAAGACGCTCAGGCGTAATAGCGTAAAAAGCAGGCGTATTGTTAGCAAAAACGGCCACGGCGCCGCCTTCCGTACGCGCCAGTACGTTGGCGTGATCGCGCATAAATTCATCAATGCCGATAACATTCGACGTCAGGATTCTGGAAGACATAACGCATTCTCAAACAGGATAACTACGAAGGTACAGTGGCATATAGTACCACAGGCAAAGAAGGGGGCAGTAGAGGATGAAAAAGCCGGGTTTCCCCGGCTTGAGTGTTACGCGATGATATTCAGCGTTACGTCAATGTTGCCGCGCGTAGCGTTGGAGTAAGGGCAGACGATATGCGCCGCGTCGACCAGCTTTTTCGCTTCTTCTGCGTCCATCCCCGGCAGGTGAATGTTCAGTTTGGCTTCAATACCAAAACCGGTCGGTAGGGGGCCGATGCCAATTTCGCCTTCAATAAATGCATCTTTCGGCATGGTGAACTTGTCACGACCGGCGACAAACTTCATCGCGCCGAGGAAGCAGGCAGAATATCCTGCGGCGAACAGCTGCTCCGGGTTGGTGACTTCACCACCTGCGCCGCCCATCTCTTTCGGCACGCCGAGTTTGACGTCCAGCACGCCATCGGAAGAGGTTGCACGGCCATCACGGCCACCGGTGGCTTTCGCTTTTGCGGTATAGACTACTTTTTCTAATGACATGACAGGTTCCTTATTATCTTAGGTGTTTGCTATAAAATAGCGTGCGATTTAATTGTCGGCAAAAACGCCTGATAACGCGTTTAAGCCTGCTGAAACTGGTTGCGAAGCTGCTCAAGCTGCTGCTTGATCTCGCGTATGGCGTCATTATCACAGGACATTGCGCAACTGATGGCCTCAGGTATTTTGGTGGCCTGCAGCTGTAACGCCCGCCCGCTTTCAGTTAGCGTAATCACCACCTGGCGTTCATCCTGGCGGGAGCGCTGGCGAGAGATCATACCGGCACTTTCCAGCCGCTTTAACAGTGGTGTCAGCGTGGCGGAATCCAGAAACAGACGCTCGCCAATGTCGGAAACGGTGATATCGTCTTTTTCCCACAGCACAAGCATTACCAGGTACTGCGGATAGGTCAAATTCATCGGCGCCAGTAACTGCCGGTAAAGTTTGTGCAGCGCCAGGTTTGTTGAATACAGCGCAAAACAAAACTGGTTGTCTAATGCGAGCTGCGTATTCGCCGCTGGGTTCGATTTCGTATTCATCATTAAAATATAGATAGTGCACGATTTAATTGCAAGTTATTTTTTGCGCGTTTTATACCCGGGGGCGTTTGCGATAAATCCACAATCCTGGAATCGACAAGCCGATAGAGAGCGCGCCAACAATTGACGAGGCTTTAAGAAAGTTGGTCAGGAGCAAAATCATCAGCGATTCGCTATAGCCGAAGTGCCCTATCTTTACGGCGGAAATCATCGCTGTATAGGCGGAAATGCCGGGAAACATGGGGATTACTGCTGCCACGGTGAACACTTTTGGGTGCGCCAGATACCAGCGTGACCAGTGAATACCAATACTGCCTACCAGCATTGATGCTGCGAATGTAGACCATTCAATATTAAAGCCCCAGTGCATCATGACAAAACGAAAACCATGACCTATCGCACCGAGTAATGCACACCAGCGCAGGGCGCGATGAGGGACGTTAAACACCAGCGCAAAGCCCACGGCAGGGATGGCGGCCAGCACCATATCCTGCACCAGCGCCAGCATAAAATAAATTATATCCATCCGCGCAGCCCCCATAGTGTCATCGCCATCACCACGCCAATGCAGGTGGCAAGGGTTAATAAGCTGGCGATCGCCCAGCGCGCCAGCCCGGTATTAATGTGCCCTTTAAACATATCAGCGACAGCATTGATCAGCGGAAATCCCGGTACCAGCAGCAACACGCTGGCAGCCATCGCGACCGTTGATGAGTGCACAAATGCAGGCAGCGTTAACATCAACCCTGAAACGGTCGTGGCCACAAAAGCGGTAATGCAGAAATTAATTTGCGGGTGCATGTGTCGACTCGCCAGAACTAAACGCACATACATCGCGACGCTGCTGGCGCAAAAAGCAACAAACGCACCGTCCCAGCCGCCCTGGTTTAGTTTGCAGAAGCAGGCGCAGGATAGCCCGACCATGAATGTGACCAGCCAGCGCGGGTAGCGCAGAGGTTTTATCTGAGCAAAACGCTTTTCAACATCTTTGAAGTCCAGCAGCTTATGTTCAGTGAGGATCACGATATGCTGCACTTCCGTTACTACATGCATGTTAATGCCACGGTCCTGGTTTTTCCGGGTGGACGTCAGGCATTGTCCCTCTTTAATCGTGGTTAAAACGATAGCATTGGAAGAGATGGAGCTTTCAACGCTATCCATGCCCAGCGCCAAACCCAGGCGCGTTGAAAGCTCTTCTACCAGCGCGCTCTCAGCGCCGTGCTGGAGTAAAAAAAGGCCACATTGAATGCACAGACGTGTAATTGCTCGCTGTGTTGTCTGGTCTGTTTGCATATTTATCCTGACCGTGCTGCAACGATTCTTGTAAAGAATGAGACGCAAAAGTTACTTGTAGCACAACCAGGCTACAAAGTGACGCTGAAGCAGATCAAAAACTGTGCAAAACGGCAAAGATAAACTTTTTCTGCGCGATCTTATCGATATTTAAGGTGACATTTCAAATTTTATAACGGTGATAAAAGCAGCGCCCGGAATGAAGAGCAGTGAAGGATAATGATTAAGTTAACCGCTTTTTAATCTTAATTATTTATTAAACAAATTGATTTAATCTTAAATATACACGGGTTGATTATTTTTAATTTCTTATTTTATTTTCAATAATGCATTGAGAATTTGAAAGGTCGTTGTGTTATGTTGACACGAGTCCCGGCAATACTATAATTTTCGCAGGTTATATTTGCTTTTTTTAATCATACATATTACCAATTTTTCGACGGTTTATTTGGGCACGGCGTAGCGATTTTTACGTTACCTGCTTTATCGGGTAAATAGTCTTACCGAGAATTGATAGAACTCGCAAAAGGGAGCGGAGGTTTCATGCTATCACGTGGAAGTAAACATGGGATTATTATAAGTAAAACACCTGTGCTGAGGGCCGGGATCGGCGGAATAGTTGAACGTCATTTTCCCGAGTATGAATTATCCTTTTATTCAAGTATAGAGGAGATAACGCTTCATCAATTAAAGTGTGCGAAGCTGATTATCACCGATTTATCTGGAGATCAGCGTTATGCGCGCAGATGCTGTCAGCAATATTATTCGCTGCTTTCACAGTGCGAAAACACGCATTGGATCTTCTTTGTCTCACGCCACCTTTACCCGGTTGCCGTGGAGCTTCTGATGCGCCCACAAACGTCGCTGCTGTCTGATGTGGAACCGGTCGAAGGTGTCATTAATGCCATTCGTGGCGGGCAGGAAGATGCAGACAGAATTAGCCAGACGCTTTTGACGGCGGGAAGCTATGAAGCCGATAAAAATCTGATTGATAGTGAAAAACTAACACTCTCTGAAAGGAAAGTGTTACGGCTTCTTGGGAAAGGGTGGGGAATAAACCAAATTGCTATGTTGCTTAAAAAAAGCAACAAAACAATAAGTGCGCAAAAAAATAGTGCTATGCGGCGTTTAGCTCTGCGCACCAATGCAGATTTGTACTTATGGATTAATAGTGCGCAGGGGCTGAACGAGCTGAATTTAGGCTCAGCATTTGGGGAGCAGAGCGAATGGAAAATAATGGCAAGAAAAGAAATGTTGCCATCATAGTAAAATGTATGATGAGTGAGGTTGGATTACGACACTTATTTAATGAATCCACTATAAGCCAATATTCTTTTCATTTTTTTAAAGAATACTCAGCTTTTCGGATGGCTCTAAAACAAACACCATTTTTTTCAGTTATTTATTCACTTTCCGGGCAACGGGATGAGAGGCGTGAATGCCTGAAGTGTATGTATCTGCTTTCTTTATCTCATCCTGGCGTTCAGCGTATCGTATTGGTGGAAGATGATCGGGAGGCGCGGCTGGTGGGGCTGCTTTCCCCCTCGCGCCCTCATGGCATCCTGAGCAAAACGTCGTCCTTGTCCGTGCTGCTGGAGCAGCTTGTGGCGCAGTTTGGCGATACCCGTCGTCTGCATGAGAATATGTTAAACCACTGGTATGTAAGCCAGTGCCGTATGCTCAGCCCAACGGAGCGGCAGATTCTCAGTTTTATGACGCGCGGTTTTTCGGTGGCTGAAATCGCTTCGCAGCTGGATCGTAATGTCAAAACAATTCGCGCGCATAAATTTAACGTGATGGCAAAACTTGGCGTGACATCAGATGTCGGTTTGCTGGATGCTGCGGATATTTTGACCTGGATCCCTCCGGAGTGTGGGTTACGTGCAAATTAAAAGCAGTTTAACGGCGCCAGAGAAGCTGTCTGGCGCAGGTCATTACAGGCAGACATCCACCCATTTCGCATGGGTGAGCTGTGCCATTCTCTCTGGTGAAATACGCACGGCGCTATGGGTTGCTCCCGCTGCTGGTAACACTTCCTGATATTGTTTCAGCGACACATCACAATAAACAGCCAGCGGGTTTTCCAGCCCAAACGGGCACACGCCGCCCACCGGATGACCGGTAATCGTTACGACTTCATCACTGCTCAGCATGCGCGCTTTTGCGCCAAAGGTATTTTTGAGCTTTTTATTATCCAGGCGCGCATCGCCTTTCGCCACGACCAGGATAATGTCATTTTTCACTTTCAGTGACAGCGTTTTGGCAATTTGCCCAGGTTCTACGTTATGCGCGGCGGCAGCCAGCGCGACGGTGGCGGTACTTTGGTTCAGTTCAATAATATCGATGTCGGGGGCATTGTCGGCAAAAAATTGCCGCACGGACTGCAAACTCATGATGTTCTCCTGCTTAAGGCCGACATTAATCTGTCACAAGCCTGTCATCCCTGTAAATATCCCGACATAACAAAGCCCTTACTATCAGAATCTGGATCGCCTTCACAATCACGGAAACCGGTTACCGTAACCGGTTGCAGGGATAACTGCGCGGGTTAATACTGAACTCGTCACTTCCTTCTGACCCGATAACTAAAAAAGAGCCGTCTATGAAACGTTCCCTACAAAGCAGTAATGCAGGTGCAAACACCCGCATGGTTTTATCGTTAAAAAACGGATTGCCGCACGGCAGAACATTCGCTGTTGCGCTGACTTTGCTTGCCTGACAGGAGAGCCGCTATGTCTGCTAACCATGCTGCGTTTAACCTGATCTTTCGGTTTATCGAAAACTATGTCAGCCCGATAGCCGGGCGTATCTCATCCCAGCGTCATGTGATGGCCATCCGCGATGGTTTTATTTCAGCGATGCCATTTATGATAGTTGGGTCTTTCTTACTGGTTTTTGCTTATCCCCCCTTTTCGCCGGATACCACCTGGGGCTTCGCGCGGGCCTGGCTGGATCTTGCAAAGGAATATGAAGGGCGCATTCTCACGCCTTTTGATATGACGATGGGCATCATGTCTATCTATATCTGTGCGGCTATTGCTTACAATCTCGGCAAGCACTACATGAAGTCGCATCAGCTGGATCCGTTTATGTGTGCAATGCTGGCGCTGATGGCTTTTTTCCTTGTAGCGGCACCGAAAACTAACGGTACGCTTCCAGTGGACAGCCTCGGCGGTACCGGGATTTTTACGGCAATTATCGTCGCGATTTATTGTGTGGAAATGATGCGTTTTTTGAAAACGCACAATATCGGTATTCGCCTGCCCGATCAGGTGCCGCCGATGATCAAGAACTCGTTTGATTTATTGATCCCGGTGCTGGTGGTCGTGCTGACGCTTTATCCATTGAGCCTGCTGATTCAGTCGCAGTTCGGCATGCTGATCCCGCAGGCGATTATGGCGCTGTTCAAACCACTGGTGGCGGCGGCGGATTCATTGCCGGCAATTTTGCTGGCGGTGATTATCGGTCATTTGCTGTGGTTTGCCGGTATTCATGGCGCGGCCATTGTCTCCGGTATGTTGCAAATGTTCTGGCTAACCAACCTCGGCGTCAATCAGGGCGCTTTGGCTCAGGGCGCTCCGCTGCCGCATATCTTTATGGAAGCGTTCTGGACGTTCTTTATCGTGGTAGGCGGTTCCGGCGCGACGATGGGGCTGGTGTTTTGCTACTTGCGTAGCCGTTCGGTACATCTGCGATCGATTGGGCGGCTAAGCGTGGTGCCGAGCATTTTTAACATCAATGAGCCGGTGATTTTTGGCACGCCCATCGTTATGAACCCGGTGTTCTTTATCCCGTTCCTGCTGGCTCCCACTATCAACGCAATTATCGCCTGGGCAGCAATGAAAATGGATTTGATTGGCCGGGTCATCTCTGTTGTGCCCTGGACAGCTCCCGCACCGATTGGTGGCGCATGGGCGCTTGGCTGGGATTTCCGGGCTGCTATCCTGGTAGTATTGCTTGCGTGTATATCTGCAGTTATCTATTACCCGTTCTTTAAGGTGTATGAAAAACAGCTACTGGAACAGGAAGCCGATGAACTTCAGCGCGCGGAAGAAGAGAAACAGATAGCCTGAACAGAAAAAGGGCGCGCTTTTCGCCCTTTATTTCAGCGTGCAGTCACCGCACTGCTGCACGTCCGGCAGGCGATAACGCTGGCAGCAGGTGCGCCGTACCAGCGCGCCGTCACGCAATACGACGGTGCGCCATAATGGATTATCGCTACCATCAGGCAGCTGTTTTTCAAAAAAGCAGCTCTGACGCAGCGCAGCAACGCGCGCTTCACCCAGCAAGGGCAGCATTTCTCCCAAATACCAGTTGATTAAATAACCGGTATTGCTCCAGATTAGCTTGCCGTTGATATCGCCCGTGGCTTCCAGCGCCTGCACAACGGGGAGCATAGCCTGCGTGGTGAGCGCCGCCATGCGCGAAGCATCGTTTTGCCTGCTTAACTGCTCATCCTCATGAACATCCAGCCAAAAACAGGCGGCGCGGCCCGTTTCATGAAACTCGACGTGGAAATGCTCAGGAGAAAGGTCGATGGCTCTTTTTTGGCTAAGCAGCGCCAACATCAGCGGGGGCACCAGCAAACCGAGATACCACTGCGCCCATAACGATAACAGCGGCTTGTTCTCGCGCGGTTGTGTCGGCTGATTGCGGTAAATATGATCAGAGTAGATTGCAAGCAAGGACTGCAGCGATGCCGGTTGTGACCATTGCGCCAGCGGTAAAGCCTGCCAGGGCGCGGGTTCGTTCAGACGTATAAAATCAAGCAGATGTTCACGGGTGCTGGCAATGGTTTCGCGCACGGTATTAGCCAGCGAGTCGCTCTCATTGATGAGGCTGCTCCGCCAGATAATTTTCTCAGCGATTGACGCGGTACGGTATGCCATAGGCTCAGCGAATTAGAAATCTAAATGATAATGATTGCCAATCCTAGCCAGAGGTAAAAACGATAGCAAGATTTTTATCGTAAAGTTAGTGCGCAGGGAGTTGTTGCAGGTCGTTCTTCTTCACTTACGAGGATGTTATTGCGCCCCAAATGTTTGGCTTCATACAACGCTTTGTCGGCCCGGGCGAGTGCGCTATCAATATCGCCTTCTACCAGTTGGGCAATACCAATGCTGACCGTCACATTAGTGGCGACGCGTTCATTAAACATATGCGGGATCTTCAGGTTATAAACCTGCTGGCGGATGTGCTCAGCGGCAAGGCGGGCATATTCCTTATCACTATTATTTATCAGGATCATAAATTCTTCGCCGCCAAAACGCGCGACAATATCCCGTGAGTGCACCGCATCGCGCAGCGCTGCTGAAACACGGATCAGCGCCTGATCGCCCATCATATGCCCGTAGTGATCGTTATAAGCTTTGAAATGATCGATATCGAGCAGCAATATATATCGCGGGCAACCATCCAGCGCCAGCACAGTATCCAGCTTATTCTGCATCCCGCGGCGGTTATACAATCCGGTAAGGGGATCGAGCATACTCAGATCATTGAGCGCCTTTTGCTCCTGCATCAGCTGGTGCATGAGATCGCGGGCAAAATTGTCGTTACGCTTTTGGATAGCATGTTGGATGGCGATCCCTAATACGGGCAGGGCGAAGGTATAAACCAGTCTCAAGGCGTGCTCAGCGCCATTCAACCACAGGCAAATGATGAATACCGGCAGAGCGTGAAACAGAAAGGCGAGGATATTATTCGAAAAGGCGATCGCGCCGATAAACAGCACCGTCAACAGCGCAACTAACAGATAAACAGAGATATTGTCGTGTATTGCTCTGGCTTTTAGCAGCACATGCCACGCCCACAGGCAGCCAAAGAGCAGTGAGATCAGCGTGAGTTTAAGTTTTTTATGTGGATACCGCCGGTGCCATATCGGTAGCAGTACGCCCATCGCAAAAATAATAGAGATGGGAAGCGTGAAAGCAAGTTGGGTGTATAAGGGAAATGCCAGGGTAAACAGAGCCGAAATTGCGTTGAGCAGGAGAAATAGTCGCAACGACAAACGATATTTCTTGTCACATAGGGATTGCCATGTTTGTAGTGTCATAACGAAAAATGGTTATTTATCCATATGAAATCAATGCATTAACTGCAAAAAATAAAAGTAACGCGAGAAAATTACTTACTACATAATTTAGCGTTTTTTGATTGTTATTTAAGTGTCGCTTAATTTATCACCTTAATGAATTCATGTCATCAGAAGATGAGTTATCTCAATAGCTAACTGTTTTACCTGTGCTGACAAATGATAATCAATGTCATATGATATTGGTTATCATTATCGATATGAGAGACAAAATCATGTTGCAGCGGGCGCTGGGAAGTGTATGGGGGATGGTTTTACCAGGCATTATCGGTGTGATGCTAGTGCTGGCAGGGCTGTCTGAAAATGCTTTGCGAACCGTTATCGTGCTCGGATTACTGCTAACGCCAGCAATGCTTTACCATAAACGTTTACGGCACTTTATTTTATTGCCGTCAGGCGTCGCGCTGATTGGTGGAATGCTTTTGCTGTTGCTGAATTTAAAATAATGATGTGACAGGGAAGTTTTGAAGAAGTGGTTAAGATATCTGGTGCGAGGGGGGGGACTTGAACCCCCACGTCCGTAAGGACACTAACACCTGAAGCTAGCGCGTCTACCAATTCCGCCACCTTCGCACAGTCATCTTACTTTTTTGATATCGCCTCGTTGGTGCGAGGGGGGGGACTTGAACCCCCACGTCCGTAAGAACACTAACACCTGAAGCTAGCGCGTCTACCAATTCCGCCACCTTCGCCCAGTGCGAGCAATATCAACGTGGATTATGGTGCGAGGGGGGGGACTTGAACCCCCACGTCCGTAAGGACACTAACACCTGAAGCTAGCGCGTCTACCAATTCCGCCACCTTCGCATACCATCGATACTATGAAGTATCGTTACCACGGAGGCGCATTCTAGATGTTTTCAGCTGTTCGTCAATAGTTAATTGCGCAGGCTTTAGCTAATTGCTGTAAAAATGGGCGCTGTGCCACGAGAGAAATAACGTCCCGGCGGGCAGGGGTTGCCGGGACGGGAAAATTATTTCAGCGCCTGGCGGGTCATCACCGTACGATAGACTTTAAACCGGCCGGTTTGCGCAATGACTTCGTGAAAACCGAAGGTTTGATCCAGCACGTCAGGGTAGGGCAGGAAGGCGTTAGCAACAATACGCAGCTCTCCACCGCTGTTGAGGTGCCGCACCGCGCCACGAATCAGCGTCTGGGCTGCTTCAAGACTGGTTTGCATACCGTCATGAAACGGCGGGTTGGAGATTATCATATCGAAGCGCCCGGTTACTTCCGAGAAGACATTGCTGGCAAAAACGTCGCCTTCGAAGCCATTGGCGGCGAGCGTCGCACGACTGGCCTCTACCGCTGGCGCGGAGACATCACACAGCGTCAGGCGTACTTTCGGCGAGTGGCTTGCCAGTACCGCAGCCAGCACGCCCGCACCGCAGCCAACATCCAGCACTTTACCTTTCGTATGGGGTGTCAGGGTTGAAAGCAACAGCTGACTCCCCACATCCAGACCGTCGCGGCTGAACACGCCAGGCAGGGTTTTTATCGTTAATGCATCCAGCTTGTATTCGCCCCAGAAGTTTTCGGCGTCGAATGCCGGTATTTTTTCCAGGCGGCCATGATACAAACCGCAGCGACGCGCGCTATCTACTTTATTTAAAGGGCAATACTCAGCCAGCATCTGTTCTGCGCTACGTACGCCGCTACGGTTCTCGCCAACGACAAAAACATCGCAGCCGACAGGCAGCAAAGAGAGTAAATTAAGCAGCTGGAACTGCGCTTCCGGTTTATTTTTTGGCCAGTAATAGACAAGCGTATCGCAATCGCCCACGGTGGCGCTGTCCGCCACGAGGCTATAATGCGCACGTTCACCCATCAGGGAATTTAAGGTCTGCCACTGGTGAAACTGCTGCGTCCAGGCACGGCTCTCGGCGGTGTCCAGACGCGCGGGTAAATCATCTTGCAAATCACCGGCGAACAGAATGCGGCTCGGTTCGAAATCGTCACTGTGGCGCAGCAAGACTTCACTTGCCGGGGTAAAAGCAGACATGGTGTGGTTCCTTATTTTACTCAGGCGGCGATTATACACATTATCCTTCGCGCTGCCTCTTTGTTGGCGTCGTCTTCGCACCCCGGTCACTTACTGATGTAAGCTCCCGGGGATACTCATCCTTGCCGCCGCGATGCAACGCAAATGATTTCGTGTATTGGCGCATTATCCTCCGCGCTGCCTCTTTGTTGGCATCGTCTTCTACTGATGTAACTCCCGGAGATATCCATCCTTGCCAGCACCTGAAAGGGCGCGGCGTTCGCTTGTTGCTTCCAATGGCGCATAATCGCTGAGTTTGTTATATTTGCCCGCTTGACTCACAGGAGTGTTTCGCTATGACTTCCCGACGCGACTGGCAACTACAGCAACTGGGCATTACCCAGTGGACTCTGCGCCGCCCGGCGGCGTTGCAGGGCGAAATCGCCATTTCGTTACCCGCGCATATCCGCCTGGTCATGGTCTCCTCCACGCTGCCTGCGCTGAACGACCCGCTGGTTAGCGATGTGCTGCGAGCGCTAACTGTCCCACCAGAGCAGGTGCTGCAACTGACGCCGGATCGCGTTGCAATGCTGCCTGCAGGGAGTCGCTGCAATAGCTGGTGGCTCGGCGTCAAGGAACCGCAACCGCTGGCCGGCGCGCAGGTGATGACGCCGGACTGTGATGAACTGCGCACTAATCCTGCGGCCCGCGCCGCGTTATGGCAACAGATCTGCGAACATGAACACGATTTCTATCCTCGAAGCGACTGATTTACCCCGCGCATGGCAAATCGAAACACGCGCCCACGCTTTTCCGTGGAGCGAAAAAACCTTTGCCAGCAACCAGGGCGATCGCTACCTCAATTACCGCCTGTCGGTTGATGATGAAATGGTGGCCTTTGCCATTACGCAAGTGGTACTGGATGAAGCCACGCTGTTCAACATCGCGGTCGATCCCGCCTGTCAGCGTCGCGGCTTTGGCCGCCAGTTACTGGAGCATTTGATTCGCGAGCTGGAAACGCGCGGCGTACTGACGCTCTGGCTGGAAGTGCGGGCATCCAACAAAGGGGCTATCGCGCTGTATGAAAGCTTAGGTTTTAATGAGGCAACCATCCGGCGCAATTATTACCCCACAGCTGAGGGGCGCGAAGACGCCATCATTATGGCCCTGCCGCTGTAGCATGGCGTCGTAAAAGGCCAGACGAAAATATGAATAAAGAAGGTGATGTAATGAAATGGGACTGGATATTCTTTGATGCTGACGAAACGCTGTTTACTTTTGACGCTTTCGGCGGCTTACAACGGATGTTTCTCGACTATAGCGTGACATTCACCGATCAGGATTTTGTTGAGTATCAGGCGGTGAATAAACCCTTATGGGTGGATTACCAGAACGGGGCAATCACCGCGTTGCAATTGCAACACCAGCGCTTTCAAAGCTGGGCGGAGCGCTTAAACGTGCATGCTGGTTCTCTTAACGACGCCTTTCTTAACGCAATGGCCGAAATCTGTGCGCCGCTGCCAGGCGCTGCATCATTACTGGAAAGCCTGAAAGGGAAGGTGAAACTGGGCATTATCACCAACGGGTTTACCGCATTGCAGCAAATTCGCCTGGAGCGCACGGGCTTTCGCGACTATTTCGATTTGCTGGTTATCTCCGAAGAGGTTGGCGTAGCAAAACCCGACCCGAAAATTTTCGATTATGCTTTAGCGCAAGCCGGTAACCCGGAACGCTCTCGTGTATTAATGGTGGGGGATACGGCTGAGTCCGATATTCTGGGCGGCATCAACGCGGGGCTGTCGACCTGCTGGCTAAACGCACACCATCGCCCGCAGCCGGACGGCATCAACCCGACCTGGACCGTGGCGTCCCTGAACGAACTGGAGCAACTCCTGTGTAAACATTGATTGTCTGCATTCAGCCGTTGAGTACAATAGCCGCATTTTTCGTATTCCATCGCGAGGCCTGAGGCCGCGCATTTACACAGAAGACTATCATTATGACGTTGTCTCCTTATTTACAAGAGGTCGCGAAGCGCCGTACGTTCGCTATCATCTCGCACCCCGATGCCGGTAAAACCACCATCACTGAAAAAGTGTTGCTGTTCGGACAGGCTATCCAGACCGCCGGTACGGTTAAAGGCCGCGGCTCCAGCCAGCATGCCAAATCTGACTGGATGGAGATGGAAAAGCAGCGTGGCATCTCCATTACTACCTCCGTAATGCAGTTCCCGTACCAGAATTGCCTGGTAAACCTGCTGGACACCCCGGGGCACGAAGACTTCTCCGAAGATACTTACCGTACCCTGACGGCCGTTGACTGCTGCCTGATGGTGATTGATGCGGCAAAAGGTGTCGAAGACCGGACCCGTAAGCTGATGGAAGTCACCCGTCTGCGCGACACGCCGATTTTGACTTTTATGAACAAACTCGACCGTGATATCCGCGATCCGATGGAACTGCTGGATGAGGTGGAAAACGAGTTAAAAATCGCCTGTGCGCCCATCACCTGGCCGATTGGCTGCGGTAAATTGTTCAAGGGTGTTTATCACCTTTATAAAGACGAAACCTATCTTTACCAGACCGGCCAGGGCCACACCATTCAGGAAGTGCGCATCGTGAAGGGGCTGGATAACCCGGAGCTGGACAGCGCCGTGGGTGAAGACCTGGCGCAGCAGCTGCGCGATGAGCTGGAGCTAGTGCAGGGCGCGTCTAACGAGTTTGATAAAGAGCTGTTTCTGAGCGGCGAAATCACGCCCGTCTTCTTTGGTACTGCGCTGGGTAACTTTGGCGTCGACCATATGCTTGACGGCCTGGTTGAGTGGGCGCCTGCGCCGATGCCGCGCAAAACCGATACCCGCGAAGTGAAGGCCGAAGAGGAGAAATTCACCGGTTTCGTCTTTAAGATTCAGGCCAATATGGACCCGAAACACCGCGACCGCGTTGCGTTTATGCGTGTGGTTTCCGGGCGTTATGAGAAAGGGATGAAGCTGCGCCAGGTGCGTACCGGGAAAGACGTGGTTATCTCCGACGCGCTGACCTTTATGGCGGGCGACCGTTCGCACGTTGAGGAAGCCTACCCTGGCGATATCATCGGCCTGCACAACCACGGCACGATTCAGATTGGTGATACTTTCACGCAGGGTGAAATGATGAAGTTCACCGGTATCCCGAACTTTGCGCCGGAACTGTTCCGTCGTATTCGTCTGCGCGATCCGCTCAAGCAGAAGCAATTGCTTAAAGGCCTGGTGCAGCTTTCCGAAGAGGGCGCCGTGCAGGTGTTCCGCCCGATTTCCAATAACGATCTGATCGTTGGTGCGGTCGGTGTGCTGCAGTTTGATGTGGTGGTTGCACGCCTGAAGAGTGAATACAACGTGGAAGCGGTGTATGAATCGGTCAACGTCGCGACTGCGCGCTGGGTAGAAAGTACGGATGTGAAGAAGTTCGAAGAGTTCAAGCGTAAGAACGAAGTCCAGCTGGCGCTTGATGGTGGTGATAATTTGACCTATATCGCCCCAACCATGGTAAACCTGAATCTGACGCAGGAACGTTATCCGGAAATCAGTTTCCATAAAACCCGCGAGCATTAATCCCCGCCAGGAACACGGCAGACGCCGTGTTCCGCCACTTTTCCTGTCTTATTAACTCCTTGCGGAAAGTTCTTAAATCCCGCCCTTTTCTGCTTTGTTGGTCGCTTTTTATCCTTCCGGCCAGGATTTTTGTCGATAGTGATCTATATTTAACAAAGTGATGACAAATTGCGTGGATAAAAGTCCTGTTCAATGCGTGTTCAGTGGTCGTTTATTCACGAATGTCATCACAAGTTGAAATTAATAACTGCACCAGAGCGATGAATCACAGGTTTGTAACCCGGCGTATCGCGACTGGATTCGGTGATTTTCACCACGGCAGTTCAGCAGTCCCCAGGACTGCAAATGGCTCAAATAGTGAGCAAACTAACAGGAATGACATCGATGACTACGACAAGACTGAAGATTTCTAAAACTCTGATGGCTGTAATGCTCGGTTCGGTGCTGGCAAGTGGTTCCGCATTCGCGGCAGAAACCACTACCGATAAAGCACATAACACCGCATCCAGCGCAGGGGATAAAATCGATAGCTCTATGAATAAAGTCGGTGGTTTCATGGACGACAGCACCATCACAGCAAAAGTGAAAGCGGCGCTGGTTGACGATGAGAGCATCAAGAGCACCGATATTTCCGTCAAAACAGACAACAAAGTGGTGACGCTGAGTGGCTTTGTGGAAAGCCAGGCGCAGGCTGAGAAAGCCGTTTCCATTGCCAAAGGCGTGGAAGGTGTCTCCTCTGTAAGCGACAAGCTGCATGTCCGTGACGGGAAATCCCAGTCAGTGAAAGGTTATGCAGGCGATGCCGCGACAACCAGTGAAATCAAAGCCAAGTTGCTGGCCGATGACATCGTTCCTTCCCGTATGGTGAAAGTTGAAACCACCGACGGTGTTGTGCAGTTGTCGGGCACTGTAGATTCACAGGCTCAAAGTGAACGCGCTGAAAGTATTGCCAAAGCAGTTGATGGCGTGAAAAGCGTGAAAAATGATCTTAAAACGAAGTAACAATTCCTGAAAACGTCAGCATCCGGCATTGTCGGGCGTGACAAACACGTACCAGGAAAACATCGCAGGTGAGTGACCTGAGCGCTCACCTCATGCGGTCGACATTAACTATGGTAAAGGAGAGTTTTATGTTTCGTTGGGGCATTATATTTCTGGTTATCGCGTTAATTGCCGCCGCTCTGGGTTTTGGTGGTCTGGCAGGTACGGCAGCGGGTGCAGCTAAAATCGTCTTTATCGTCGGTATTATCCTGTTCCTGGTCAGCCTGTTTATGGGCCGTCGGCGCCCATAGCGCAATAGATTTAAACACCGGTTACATTAAAGCCAGTCCTTGTGACTGGCTTTGCTGTTTATGGATCGGGAAAATTGCGCTACCTTGTCATGCATACGACAACGTAAAGGAAAGCAGGTGGGGCAATATATTCCCGTCACGCTCGGCAATATCACGCCGCTGGCGTTAAAACCATTTCAACCGGGTCGCCTTGCACTGGTATGCGAGGGGGGAGGGCAGCGCGGTATTTTCACCGCTGGCGTGCTTGATGAGTTTATGCGGGCCGAATTCGACCCGTTCGATCTCTACTTTGGCACCTCCGCCGGTGCGCAAAATCTCTCTGCTTATGTGTGTAACCAGCCAGAATATGCCCGAAAAGTGATAATGCGTTACACCACCCGGCGTGAATTCTTTGATCCGGTGCGCTTTGTGCGCGGCGGAAATCTTATCGATCTTGACTGGCTGGTCGACGCCACGGCAAGCCAGATGCCGCTGGCGATGGATTTCGCGGCGCGCTCCTTTGATGCGGGCAAAGCGTTTTATATGTGCGCCTGCCGTCAGGATGATTACACCGCCGAGTATTTCGCGCCTACGGATCAGACGTGGCTCGATTTGATCCGCGCGTCGAGCGCGATTCCTGGTTTTTACCGCACCGGCGTTTCGCTCAACGGCGTGAACTATCTTGATGGCGGCGTCAGTGATGCGATACCGGTACGGGAAGCGGCAAAACGCGGCGCAAGAACGATTGTGGTGATCCGTACTGTCCCCTCGCAGATGTACTACACGCCGCAGTGGTTTAAGCGTATGGAACGCTGGCTGGGCGAGAGCAGCTTACGGCCATTAATCAATCTGGTGCAGCATCACGAAAAAAGCTATTCAGAAATCCAGAAATTCATCGAAGCACCGCCGGGCAAGTTGCGCATTTTTGAGATTTACCCGCCGAAATTGCTAAGCAGCATGGCGCTGGGCAGCCGGATACCGGCGCTTCGCGACGATTACAAGCTTGGCCGGTTGTGCGGGCGTTATTTCCTGGCAACGGTAGGGAAACTGCTGGCGCACACGCCGCCGCTCGTTCGCCACAATCCGCTTATTACGCCAGCGACTGTGGTGGTGCCGCCTGCCGCAGTGGCAAACGACGCGCTGGATACGCCTCTTATCGACGCGCCACAGGCCAACGATCCGCCCGTTAATAGCGAGGGGACGGCGTGAGCTACCGTTTTGTTGATACGCACTGCCATTTTGATTTTCCGCCCTTTTCAGGTGACGAGCAGGCCAGCATCGAGCGCGCCGCTGGCGCAGGCGTGGAGCGCATTATTGTTCCGGCGATTGGCGCGCGCTATTTTGACCGCGTCTGCGATTTAGCTCACCAGTACCCGGCGCTCTATGCTGCGCTCGGCCTGCACCCGATAGTGATTGAGGAGCACAGCGAAGAGAGCCTGGCGATGCTTGAGCAGCGGCTGGCCGCGAAACCAGAAAAGGTGGTGGCGGTGGGCGAAATCGGCCTTGATCTCTACCGTGACGATCCGCAGTTTGACAAGCAACAGCAGTTTCTCGACGCCCAGCTTCGCCTGGCGAAACGCTTTGATTTACCGGTTATTCTGCACTCGCGCCGCACCCACGATAAACTGGCGATGCATTTAAAAAAGCATGATTTGCCGCGTACAGGCGTGGTGCATGGTTTTGCCGGCAGCCTGCAACAGGCACAGCGGTTTATCAGCCTGGGTTATTATATCGGCGTCGGTGGAACCATTACTTATCCGCGCGCCAGTAAAACCCGCGATGTCATGGCGCGCTTACCGCTCTCTGCGTTATTACTGGAAACCGATGCCCCGGACATGCCGCTGAACGGTTACCAGGGGCAACCCAACCGGCCAGAGCAGGCTGCGCGAGTGTTCTCTACGCTTTGCGAGCTGCGCGACGAATCGCCTGACACTCTCGCTGACGCATTATTGCGCAATACCCGCACGCTCTTCTCCACTATACTGTGTTAGAATTCTAACATCTGATTGCACCCGGCAATCGGCTGGCTCGACGCTCAAACTTGATCTATATCTCATTTCATCAATGTAAGCGTGTATTTCGTTTTCATTAATTGTGATGGGCGTCGAAGAGTAATCGCAGAGGAATGTTAGAATACTAACAGACCCGTACAGAGACCGGCATCTGCCGTCGGAGAAATTATGACTGATTTAACTGCAAGCAGCCTGCGTGCGCTGAAACTGATGGATCTGACCACCCTCAACGACGATGACACTAACGAGAAAGTCATTGCGCTGTGCCATCAGGCGAAAACGCCGGTGGGCAACACCGCCGCGGTGTGCATCTACCCACGCTTTATTCCGATTGCGCGTAAAACGCTGAATGAGCAAGGCACGCCAGATGTGAGAATCGCAACAGTAACTAACTTCCCGCACGGTAACGACGATATCGACATCGCGCTGGCTGAAACCCGCGCAGCGATTGCCTACGGTGCTGACGAAGTGGACGTGGTTTTCCCGTATCGCGCGCTGATGGCCGGTAACGAGCAGGTGGGGTTTGACCTGGTCAAAGCCTGTAAAGAAGCCTGCGCGGCGGCCAACGTACTGCTGAAAGTGATCATCGAAACCGGTGAGCTGAAAGAAGAAGCGCTGATCCGTAAAGCGTCTGAAATTGCTATCAAAGCCGGTGCTGATTTTATCAAAACCTCCACCGGTAAAGTGCCGGTGAATGCGACGCCGGAAAGCGCGCGCATCATGCTCGAAGTGATCCGCGATATGGGCGTTGAGAAAACCGTAGGATTTAAACCTGCTGGCGGCGTGCGCAGTGCAGAAGATGCGCAGCAATACCTGGCGATCGCTGACGAGTTATTCGGTGCTGACTGGGCCGATGCCCGCCACTATCGTTTTGGCGCATCCAGCCTGCTGGCAAGCCTGCTTAAAGCGCTCGGTCATGGCGACGGCAAGAGCGCCAGCAGCTACTAACGGCTTTGCCGGGTCAGCACGCGTTGGCCCGGCAACAACGGTTTTTCGACTTTATTCCTCAGGGGGTGACCTTGTTTCTCGCACAAGAAATTATTCGTAAAAAACGTGATGGCCTCGCGCTGAGTGATGAAGAGATCCGTTTCTTTATCAATGGCATTCGCGATAACACTGTTTCCGAAGGGCAGATTGCCGCACTGGCGATGACCATTTTCTTCCATGATATGACGATGCCGGAACGCGTTTCGCTGACCATGGCGATGCGTGACTCAGGCACTGTTCTGGACTGGAAACAACTCGCACTCAACGGCCCGGTTGTGGATAAGCACTCTACCGGCGGCGTGGGCGATGTGACCTCGCTGATGCTTGGCCCTATGGTGGCGGCCTGCGGGGGCTATATCCCGATGATTTCCGGGCGCGGCCTGGGTCATACCGGCGGCACGCTCGATAAGCTGGAAGCCATTCCCGGGTTTGATATTTTCCCGGATGACGCACGCTTTCGCGAAATAATTAAAGATGTGGGTGTCGCGATAATTGGCCAGACCAACTCGCTCGCACCGGCAGATAAACGTTTTTATGCCACCCGCGATATCACCGCGACGGTGGATTCTATCCCGCTGATTACCGGGTCTATTCTTGCAAAAAAACTGGCGGAAGGGCTGGATGCGCTGGTGATGGACGTGAAAGTCGGCAGCGGGGCATTTATGCCAACGTATGCGCTTTCTGAAGAGCTGGCGGAGGCCATTGTTGGCGTTGCCAACGGCGCGGGCGTGCGCACCACCGCGCTACTGACCGATATGAACCAGGTGCTGGCCTCCAGTGCTGGTAATGCGGTAGAAGTGCGCGAAGCGGTACAGTTCCTGACCGGTGAATACCGCAACCCGCGTCTGTTCGAGGTGACGATGGCGCTGTGCGTGGAAATGCTCCGCTCCGGCAATCTTGCCAAAACCGACGCCGAGGCGCGTGAGAAATTACAGGCGGTACTGGATAACGGCAAAGCGGCAGACGTGTTTGGCCGCATGGTTGCCGCGCAAAAAGGCCCCAGTGATTTTGTTGAAAATTATGCGAAATACCTGCCAACTGCAACACTGAGTAAAGCGGTGTATGCAGATGATGAAGGTTTTATCACCGCTATGGATACCCGCGCGCTGGGGATGGCGGTGGTGTCGATGGGCGGCGGTCGTCGCCAGGCAACAGACAGCATCGACTACAGCGTTGGCTTTACCGATATGGCGCGTCTTGGCGAGCGCATAGACGGTCAGCGCCCGCTGGCGGTTATCCACGCGAAAGATGAAGCAAGCTGGCAGGATGCGGCGCAAGCGGTAAAAGCCGCCATTACTATTGGCGACAGCGCGCCAAAAGAGACACCAACGGTCTATCGCCGCATCAGTGAATAGCGATATACTGTTCTGATCGCTCATTTTTACAGAGCACAAGGTACGGAGAATATATGAAACGTGCATTTATTATGGTGCTTGACTCTTTCGGCATCGGCGCGACTGAAGACGCAGAGCGCTTCGGCGACGCGGGTTCCGACACCCTGGGCCATATCGCGCAAGCCTGTGCGAAAGGGGAAGCGGATACCGGGCGTAAAGGCCCGCTGCATTTACCAAACCTGACCCGCCTAGGGCTGGCGAAAGCGCACGAAGGCGCAACAGGTTCGATCCCGGCGGGTATGGATGCTAACGCAGAAATCACCGGCGCTTATGCGTGGGCGCACGAACTCTCTTCGGGTAAAGATACCCCGTCGGGTCACTGGGAAATCGCCGGTGTGCCGGTGCTGTTTGACTGGGGCTATTTTACCGATACGGAGAACAGTTTCCCGCAGGAACTGCTGGATAAACTGGTTAAACGCGCTAATCTGCCGGGCTATCTTGGCAACTGCCACTCTTCCGGCACCGTTATTCTCGACAAGCTTGGCGAAGAGCATATGAAAACCGGCAAGCCGATTTTTTATACCTCGGCAGATTCCGTGTTTCAGATTGCCTGCCACGAAGAGACGTTCGGTCTTGATAAGCTGTACGAGCTGTGCGAAATCGCGCGCGAAGAGCTTACCGAAGGCGGTTACAACATTGGCCGCGTGATTGCGCGCCCGTTTGTTGGCGATAAAGCTGGCCATTTCGAGCGTACCGGTAACCGTCACGACCTCGCGGTTGAGCCGCCGTCAGCGACGGTTTTGCAAAAGCTGGTGGACGAAAAAGGTGGCCATGTGGTGTCTGTCGGGAAAATCGCCGACATCTACGCCAACTGTGGTATCACCAAAAAAGTGAAAGCAACCGGTCTGGATGCGCTGTTTGACGCGACCGTCAAAGAGATGAAAGAAGCGGGCGATAAGACCATTGTTTTCACGAACTTCGTCGATTTCGACTCCTCCTGGGGCCATCGCCGTGATGTAGCGGGTTATGCAGCAGGTCTGGAACTGTTTGACCGCCGTCTGCCGGAGCTGATGGAACTGGTGGGCGAAGATGATATCCTGATCCTTACCGCTGACCACGGTTGCGACCCGACCTGGAAAGGGACCGACCACACCCGCGAGCATATTCCGGTGCTGATTTACGGCCCGAAAGTGAAGCCGGGTTCGCTGGGCCATCGCGAGACGTTTGCCGACATTGGCCAGACGCTGGCAACGTATTTCGCGACCTCTCCGATGGAATACGGCAAAAATATGCTGTGATGTGTTTGCCCGACGGCTTAGGTTCGCCGGGCTTTTTACTTTGAGCGCCGGGTAAGCGCAGCAACTCCCGGCACAGGCAACGAATATAAAAGGGAACAGAAGATGGCTACCCCACATATTAATGCAGAAATGGGTGATTTCGCAGATGTCGTGCTGATGCCGGGCGATCCGCTGCGTGCAAAACACATTGCTGAGACTTTCCTTGAAGATTACCGCGAAGTGAACAACGTGCGCGGCATGCTTGGTTATACCGGCACCTATAAAGGCCGTAAAATCTCCGTGATGGGTCACGGCATGGGCATCCCGTCCTGCTCGATTTACACTAAAGAGCTGATCACGGATTTCGGCGTGAAAAAAATCATTCGCGTCGGCTCGTGCGGCGCTGTACGCATGGACGTCAAGCTGCGCGATATCGTTATCGGTATGGGCGCGTGCACGGACTCAAAAGTGAACCGCATTCGCTTCAAAGATCATGATTTTGCAGCCATTGCTGACTTCGATATGGTGCGTAACGCCGTCGATGCCGCAAAAACGCTGGGCGTAGAGGCTCGCGTGGGTAACCTCTTCTCTGCCGATCTGTTCTACTCCCCGGACGGCGAAATGTTCGATGTGATGGAGAAGTACGGCATCCTCGGCGTGGAAATGGAAGCGGCCGGTATTTACGGCGTGGCGGCGGAGTTCGGCGCAAAAGCCCTGACCATCTGCACCGTTTCTGACCATATTCGCACCCACGAGCAGACCACTTCTGCTGAACGTCAGACAACGTTCAACGATATGATCAAAATCGCGCTGGAATCTGTCCTGCTGGGCGATAAAGCGTAATTGCCCGTCAAAAAGGGCAGGTTCTCTGCCCTTTTATCTATTCACCTTTCACACCCTTTTCACGCTCCAGGCCACCGGAGGCGAAGGCGTCAACGCACCGCGTGCGCAATCCACGCGGAAAGCTCGTGCAGCTCATTCTCCTGGTCGGGAAACTCACCCAGTAACGCATCGCATGCCTGCGCCAGCATATCGGCCCGGTACAGGCACCCCTGCAAACGCGCGGCTAACGCTTCCAGCGGGGCCGGGTTCAGGCTATCGGTAAACACCTGGGTGCGCGTGATGTGGCCTTTTTCCACGTCAAAATGCAGCTCCACGCCGCCCCAGGTAAAACGCTCATCCAGCAAATGGCTGAACGCCGGAGCCTGACCAAAGTTCCATTCCCAGCTACTCTGGCGGGCAAAGGTTTCGGCAAAATTCGGCAAATCTGGCGTCTTATCCGGCGAAATAACTTCCGCTTCGACACGCTCGCCATAATGGGCAAAAAAGGACTCCGTCATGGCTGCGCAGATTTGTTCATGGGTAATACCCGGCAGCAGTTCCACCAGATTCGCCACCCGCCCGCGCACCGACGTAATCCCTTTGGCCTGTAGCTTTTTCTTGTCCGGGTTCAGGTAATTCGCCAGGCGGCTGAGGTCTGCATTGAGCAATAACGTGCCGTGATGGAACCCGCGATCTTTTGTTTCACGGTAGGCCGAACCCGATACTTTGCGATCGCCCTGCGGCGTTTTCACCACCAGATCATTACGCCCCGATGCCTCGGCCGTGACGCCCAGTGAGTTCAGTGCATTGAGCACAATCGCGGTGGAGATGGTTTTATCATATTCCGGTTTACCGGCCATAAAGGTAAAACAGGTATTGCCGAGGTCGTGGAACACCGCGCCGCCGCCGCTGCTGCGCCTGGCGAGCCGCACGTTATCCTCCTCCATGCGCCGGGTATTGCACTCTTTCCACGGATTTTGCGCACGGCCAATCACCACCGTGTCGGCATTGCGCCATAAAAACAGCACGCGCTGCGTTGCGGGCATCTGGCGAAAGATGCACTCTTCCACCGCCAGGTTAAACCAGGGATCGTAAGAATCAGAGATAAGCAGACGAAGCGATTGCATTGCAGATTTCCTTTCCGGGATTTTTCATTATCTTACCGTTTGCGCCAGGGGCTACTCTTTCTTTTCGTGCTCTTCTTCTTCCGGCACGGACTTGTTAGCGGTCAGTAAAAATGGCGACTGCTGCCAGCGGGTGCGTTTGCCCTGCAACAAGGTACGTGTCAGTACCACACCGATAGCGAGCGAAAGCAACAGCATCAGGCGCAGAATATTGGTTGTGTTATCGACTTGCCGGGCTTCTGTCGCCAGCGTGTGCGTATCCAGCGTCAGGCGCAGGTAGCCCAGCGGGCCGCTTTTTCCCTGGATGGGTTCAACAATCTGCTGACTAAAATAGCCGCCGGCTTTTTTGCCATCCAGCGCCAGCCTGTCGCGAACATCCACCTGTTCGCCGGAGCGAACAATCAAATCGCCCTGCGCGTCGTACACGCCCGCGTCAAGAATGCGGCTCTGGTCGGTAAGCTGTTGCAGCACGCTACTGATACGTTTCTCGTCCGGCGTTTCCGTGCGCATCAGCGGCGCGAGATTGAGCGTTACCTGGCGCGCCAGCGTTCTTGCCAGCTCTTCAAGCTGCGGATTGCGCTGGCGTTGATGGTTCTGGCTAAACCAGGACGCGCCCTGCATAAGCGCAACGAGCAGGGCCAGACATATGAGGACGATCACAGCGCGATGCAGCCGAAATTTAAGTTTTGCGCGAGCCATATTCCACCTGTTGAAAATTTAAGGCTTAATGTTGCCAGAAGCGCTGGTTACAAGGTAGCCTCATGCGTTATTTTCCCTTCAAGCTTTCTGGCGCGGATGTTTTTTACAGGAGCCTCAATGCCTAACAGTCTGACCTGGTGCGATTTGCCCGATGATGTTTCTCAGTGGCCGGGATTGCCGCTTTCTTTAAGTGGCGATGAGGTTATGCCTCTTGACTACCATGCCGGTCGCAGCGGCTGGCTGCTGTACGGGCGTAAACTTGATAAGCAACGCCTGACGGATTATCAACGAAAACTGGGCGCGGCGATGGTGATTGTCGCGGCCTGGTGCGTTGAAGATTATCAGGTTATTCGCCTTGCCGGGTCGTTAACACCCCGGGCGACACGCCTTGCGCACGATAATGGCATGGACGTTGCGCCGCTGGGTAAAATTCCTCATCTGCGCTCGCCTGGCCTGCTGGTGATGGATATGGACTCGACGGCTATCCAGATCGAGTGTATCGACGAAATAGCCAAACTTGCCGGCACTGGCGAAATGGTGGCAGAAGTGACCGAGCGCGCCATGCGCGGCGAGCTGGATTTTACCGCCAGCCTGCGTAGCCGCGTGGCGACGCTTAAAGGCGCTGACGCTAGCATTCTCGCCCAGGTGCGTGAAAAGCTGCCGTTAATGCCAGGGCTGGTGCAACTGGTGCTGAAGCTGGAGACGTTAGGCTGGAAAGTGGCTATCGCCTCCGGCGGGTTCACCTTTTTTGCCGATTATTTACGTGAAAAGCTGCACCTGACGGCGGCGGTGGCGAACCAGCTGGAAATCGTGGACGGCAAATTCACCGGCCTTGTATTTGGCGATATCGTCGATGCGCAATATAAAGCCCGCACCCTGAAACAGCTGGCGCAGCAGTATGAGATCCCGGCAGCGCAGACGGTAGCCATTGGCGATGGCGCAAACGATCTGCCGATGCTGAAAGCGGCGGCGCTGGGCATCGCGTATCATGCAAAACCGAAGGTGAATGAGAAAGCCGAAGTCACCATTCGTCACGCGGATTTAATGGGCGTGTTCTGTATTCTTTCTGGCAGTATCAATAAGAAGTAGAGGTCATTGTGGCGAAAGCTCCAAAACGTGCGTTTGTCTGTAATGAATGCGGCGCGGATTATCCGCGCTGGCAGGGGCAGTGCAGCGCCTGTCATGCATGGAACACCATTACTGAAGTGCGCGTCGCCGCATCGCCCACCGTGGCGCGTAATGAACGTCTGTCGGGTTATGCGGGCAGCGCCGGGGTGTCGAAAGTACAAAAACTTTCCGATATCAGTCTGGAAGCGCTGCCGCGTTTCTCCACCGGTTTTAAAGAGTTCGACCGCGTGCTCGGCGGTGGTGTGGTGCCGGGGAGCGCTATCCTGATTGGCGGAAACCCTGGTGCGGGCAAATCGACGCTGCTGCTGCAAACGTTGTGTAAGCTCGCCGAGCAGATGAAAACACTGTATGTCACCGGGGAAGAGTCGTTGCAGCAAGTTGCCATGCGCGCGCACCGGCTTGGCTTGCCGACGGCGAATCTGAATATGTTGTCGGAAACCAGCATCGAGCAGATTTGCCTGATAGCCGAAGAAGAGCAGCCGAAGCTGATGGTCATCGACTCTATTCAGGTGATGCATATGGCGGATATCCAGTCATCTCCCGGTAGTGTGGCGCAGGTACGCGAAACGGCGGCGTATTTGACGCGCTTTGCCAAAACGCGCGGCGTGGCTATTGTGATGGTCGGCCACGTAACAAAAGATGGCTCGCTGGCCGGGCCGAAAGTGCTGGAACACTGTATCGACTGCTCGGTGCTGCTCGATGGCGATGCCGACTCGCGTTTTCGCACGTTACGTAGCCATAAAAACCGTTTCGGCGCGGTGAATGAGCTGGGCGTCTTCGCCATGACCGAGCAGGGGCTGCGTGAAGTCAGCAACCCGTCGGCGATTTTTCTGAGCCGTGGTGATGAAGTCACCTCCGGCAGTTCGGTGATGGTAGTGTGGGAAGGGACGCGCCCGCTGCTGGTTGAAATTCAGGCGCTGGTCGATCACTCAATGATGGCCAATCCTCGCCGGGTTGCCGTTGGGCTGGAGCAAAACCGTCTGGCGATTTTGCTGGCGGTGCTGCATCGCCACGGCGGCTTGCAGATGGCGGATCAGGATGTTTTTGTTAACGTGGTCGGCGGAGTAAAGGTCACGGAAACCAGCGCGGATCTGGCATTACTGCTGGCGATGGTCTCCAGCCTGCGCGACAGACCGCTGCCGCAGGATTTGGTGGTGTTCGGCGAGGTCGGGCTGGCAGGCGAGATCCGCCCGGTACCGAGTGGGCAGGAGCGTATTTCGGAAGCGGCCAAGCACGGTTTTCGTCGCGCTATCGTCCCGGCGGCGAATGTGCCGAAGAAAGTACCGGAAGGGATGCAGATTTTTGGCGTTAAAAAGCTCTCAGATGCGCTAAACGTCTTTGACGACTTATAATTGGGTAATGTTTTTTGCAGGAGGCAGTAATGTCGTCATTTGACTATTTAAAAACCGCTATTCGTCAGAAAGGTTGTACGCTGCAACAAATCGCTGACGCCAGCGGTATGACTAAAGGTTATTTAAGCCAACTGCTGAATGCCAAGATTAAAAGCCCGAGCGCGCAAAAGCTGGAGGCTTTACACCGCTTCCTTGATCTGGAGTTTCCGCGTCGGGAGAAGAATATTGGCGTAGTATTCGGTAAGTTTTACCCGCTGCATACCGGGCATATTTACCTTATTCAGCGCGCCTGTAGCCAGGTCGATGAGCTGCATATCATTCTTGGGTTTGATGAGACGCGCGATCGCGAGCTGTTTGAAAAGAGCGCCATGTCGCAACAGCCGACGGTAAGCGATCGTCTGCGTTGGTTGTTGCAGACCTTTAAATACCAGAAAAACATCCGTATCCATGCTTTCAACGAGGAAGGGATGGAGCCTTATCCGTATGGCTGGGATGTGTGGAGTGAAGGCATCAAAGCCTTTATGACGGAAAAAGGCATCACGCCTAACTGGATCTACACCTCTGAAGCAGCAGATGCGCCGCAATATCGTGAGCATTTAGGTATTGAAGCGGTGCTGGTCGATCCGCAGCGTACGTTTATGAACATCAGCGGTTCGCAAATTCGTGAAAATCCGTTCCGCTACTGGGAATATATTCCCACCGAAGTAAAACCTTTTTTTGTGCGTACGGTCGCAATACTTGGCGGCGAGTCGAGCGGTAAATCGACGCTGGTCAATAAACTTGCCAATATTTTTAATACCACCAGCGCCTGGGAATATGGTCGTGATTATGTCTTCTCACATTTGGGGGGAGACGAAATGGCATTGCAATATTCCGATTATGATAAAATCGCGCTCGGGCATGCGCAGTATATTGATTTCGCGGTCAAGTATGCGAATAAAATAGCGTTTATTGATACTGATTTTGTAACTACCCAGGCATTTTGCAAAAAATATGAGGGGCGTGAGCATCCGTTTGTTCAGGCGCTGATTCAGGAATATCGCTTCGATCTGGTCATACTGCTGGAAAATAACACACCGTGGATAAATGACGGTTTGCGAAGCCTCGGCAGTTCAGTAGACAGAAAAGAGTTTCAGGATTTATTAGTATCGATGCTACAGGAAAACAATATTGATTTCGTACGCGTCGAAGAAGCGGACTATGATGCCCGCTTTTTGCACTGCGTCGAACTGGTAAAAAAATTGATGGGGCCTTAAGCACGGCTGGCAGCGTGCGGTGCAAAGCTCAGTGCATAAGCCGTTTAAGGTAACTTTCCCAGCGGTTATGCACCTGGGCCAGCATGGCGATAGAGGGAATATTCATTTTCCGCAGAATATTATATTTATGTGTTCTGAAAGTATTACTGTCACAGACTCCGTTAGAAAACATATCTGAGTGCCTGCCTGCATTGAGTATACAGGCAAAAATAGCGCGCTCTTTGCGCGTCAGCGGTGATTTAAACTCTTCCGGATAACGCGTATTCCACGATTTATAGTTTAATTTCTTACTTAATTCCTTTAATGACAGATTCTTTTTTATTTTCAGACATGGGTGTAACAAAAAACGCTCAAAAGAGTGTTCGCTCTTTTTTATTTCACTCAGCGTAAGCGAGTTGGTGAGAATAATAAAGTTGTGATCAAAGTCAAATATAACCTCGTTGTCATTAAGAGCGATTTTTTTCTGCTGAACGAGAAAGCGCAGGCCATATTGAAGAAAAAGGTCTTCCGTAATGATATTCATTATATATATCCATATTTCGTCAGGATAACCCTGGAACATATTTATACTGCTGTGTCGATAAGGTTGGCTGATGAATATTCCTTAGCTGGCCAGGTTCATGTAATTAAATGTAAGAATATCTTTTAAATTCTGCCGTTTGACACTGGCAAATAGCTATACTCATTCTTTACGCATTCGAGGGGGAATATTAACTTCTCAGTGTGGTGTTAAGCAATATGTAACGCGGCAAGCAAACAATAAAAACAATAATCTTGAAAACAATATTTTGGCAGCTTTAATAGCTATATATAATATATTTTATAGATCGTTGTTTTTTTATTTTGTTAATTAATAATTTCCGCAACGGCAATGAACGCAAAAAATACTATGCAAGAAAATACGCTTTTTTAGGCCGCGTATAAAGAATATTTGACTGTGAATGCGGGTTTTAAACTGAGAAATGATAAGAGCGGAAGGGGAGAGGAAATAAATATCCTCCGGCATAGCCGGAGGTTTTTCAGATGCGCCTATAAGGCTCTATTACCAGCCGCGCCCTAACAGGCGCATACGATCTGACATTTGCATCAAACTTCGTTACTTACGGCCCGTAAACGGGCTACCCGGATAAGGGATCGACAACTGCTCACCCATTTTATCCTCTTCAAGCTGGTGCTTTATGTATTCCTGTATCTTCGCTGTGTTCTTCCCTACCGTATCTACGTAATATCCCCGGCACCAGAACTCCCTGTTCCTGTATTTGAATTTCAGATCTCCAAACTGCTCATAAAGCATCAGACTGCTTTTCCCTTTCAGATACCCCATAAAGCCGGATACGCTCATTTTAGGCGGGATTTCCACAAGCATATGGATATGATCTGCGCAGCATTCAGCTTCCACGATCCGTACGTTTTTCCACTCACACAGCTTTCTTAAAATGCTGCCTGTCGCCAGGCGTTTCTCTCCATAGAACGCCTGTCTTCGGTATTTTGGCGCAAAAACTATGTGATATTTACAGTTCCATCGGGTGTGCGCTAAGCTCTTTTCGTCCCCCATTGGGACCCCCTTTTGATTTCTTGTTGAACTTTTGCAGTTGCCAGACCGCAAGGTGTTTTAACAAATCAAAAGGGGTTTTAATAACTGGCTTAAAGCTGAAAGCTTTCCGGAACCCCCAGCCTAGCTGGGGGTTTTCTATAGACAAATAAAGCGAATGGGTTTCCCCACTCGCTTTTGGTCAGGTTACTTAGCGATACGCTTGTACTTCATACGTTTCGGCTCCAGCGCATCTGCGCCCAGCGTACGTTTCTTGTACTCTTCGTATTCCGTAAAGTTACCTTCGAAGAACTCCACTTTTCCTTCATCCTGGTAGTCCAGAATATGGGTCGCAATACGGTCAAGGAACCAGCGGTCATGCGAGATAACCATGGCGCAGCCGGGGAATTCCAGCAGGGCGTTTTCCAGCGCGCGCAGGGTTTCGATATCCAGGTCGTTCGTCGGTTCATCGAGCAGCAGCATGTTGCCGCCAACCTGTAGCAGCTTCGCCAGATGCAAGCGACCGCGCTCACCCCCGGACAACTCGCCAACGCGTTTGCCCTGATCGGTGCCTTTAAAGTTAAAGCGGCCAACATAGGCGCGGCTCGGCATCTCGGTATTTCCGATACGCATAATATCCAGCCCGCCTGACACCTCTTCCCACACCGTTTTGTTGTTATCCATCGCATCACGGAACTGATCAACAGAGGCCAGTTTTACCGTTTCGCCAAGGGTAATGGTGCCACTATCTGGCTGTTCCTGCCCGGACAGCATACGGAACAGCGTCGATTTACCCGCGCCGTTCGGCCCGATAATACCAACGATAGCCCCTTTCGGCACAGAGAAGGACAGACCTTCAATCAGCTGGCGATCGCCATAGGACTTGCTGAGGTTGTTCACCTCCACCACTTTGTCGCCCAGGCGAGGTCCCGGTGGAATAAACAGCTCGTTGGTTTCGTTACGTTTCTGGTATTCAGTGCTGTTAAGCTCTTCAAAACGTGCCAGACGTGCTTTGCCTTTGGACTGACGGCCTTTCGCTCCCTGGCGCACCCATTCCAGTTCTTTCTCAATGGATTTGCGGCGAGCAGCCTCCTGTGAGGCCTCCTGCGCCAGGCGCTGATCTTTCTGCTCCAGCCAGGAAGAGTAGTTACCTTCCCACGGAATGCCTTCGCCACGGTCAAGCTCCAGAATCCAGCCCGCAACGTTGTCGAGGAAGTAACGGTCGTGGGTAATGGCCACAACAGTGCCTTCGAAGTCGTGCAGGAAGCGTTCCAGCCAGGCCACGGACTCTGCATCCAGGTGGTTGGTCGGTTCGTCGAGCAGCAGCATGTCTGGCTTTTCCAGCAACAGGCGGCACAGCGCAACGCGGCGGCGTTCACCCCCGGAGAGATTGGCGATTTTCGCATCCCAGTCCGGCAGGCGCAGGGCGTCGGCGGCGCGTTCAAGCTGCATATTCAGGTTATGACCATCATGTGCCTGAATGATTTCTTCCAGCTTGCCCTGTTCTGCGGCCAGCTTGTCAAAATCGGCTTCCGGATCGGCGTACAGGGCGTACACTTCATCCAGACGCTTCAGAGCGTTAACCACTTCTGAAACCGCTTCTTCAACCGATTCGCGTACCGTTTGCTCCGGATTCAGCTGGGGTTCCTGCGGCAGGTAACCTATCTTGATGCCTGGCTGCGCGCGGGCTTCACCTTCGATGTCTGTATCGATGCCGGCCATGATGCGCAGCAGGGTAGACTTACCGGCACCGTTAAGACCCAGCACACCGATTTTTGCGCCAGGGAAGAAACTTAGCGAAATATTTTTCAATATATGTCGTTTCGGCGGAACAACTTTGCCGACACGATGCATGGTATATACGAATTGAGCCACGGGGACGTCGCCTCTTTTTAATGAGAGAAATATTCAACAGCGGAGTGTAGCCGTTTTCGACGCTTAATCCCAGCAAGCCGCATTCACGGTGTTAAATCACACGAGAAAAGTAAAAAAGTGTTCTGAACGTGGCGAGTTGCCGCCTGCCCGGTTAGCATTAAGTCATTACGCGGCATGATGCTGTAAATTGAGACATAAAAGAGGAAAGAGCAGTGCAGAAAGCTAAAAATGTCGCCTGGCGCTTTGCGGCGGCCTGCGTGTGTTTGTTGTCCTTAAACCAGGTGGCGCAAGCAGATTCACTGGAAGATCAACGCAGTCGCTATGCGCAAATCAAAACCGCCTGGGATAACAGACAGATGGATGTCGTCCAGCAACTGATGCCCACTTTGCAAGATTATCCACTGTATCCTTACCTGCAATACCGACAAATCACTGATGATTTGATGAATCAACCGGCGCTTACGGTAAGCAACTTTGTACGGGAAAACCCGACGCTGCCGCCTGCGCGTACGCTGCAATCACGCTTTGTTAATGAGCTGGCGCGGCGCGAAGACTGGCGCGGCCTGCTGGCGTTTAGCCCGGACAAACCGGCCACTACCGAAGCGCAATGTAACTATTACTATGCCAAATGGAACACCGGGCAGGCGGATGAAGCCTGGGCAGGCGCAAAAGCGCTGTGGCTGAGTGGGAAAAGCCAGCCAAACGCCTGCGATCGTCTGTTTGGCGTCTGGCGCTCTTCCGGCAAGCAGGATCCGCTGGCATTTCTTGAACGCATTCGCCTGGCGATGAAAGCCAGTAATACCAAACTGGTCACGCTGCTGGCCGGGCAGATGCCGTCTGAATATCAAACCATTTCTGAAGCAATCATCACTCTTGCCAATAATCCGGACAGCGTGTTGACCTTTGCCCGAACCACCGGCGCGACAGATTTTACCCGACAAATGGCGGCGGAAGCGTTTGAGAGCGTGGCGCGCAAAGATGTGGAAAACGCCCGGCTGATGATCCCGTCGCTGGTGCAGGCGCAGCAGCTTAATGAAGAACAGACGCAAACCCTGCGCGATATCGTGGCCTGGCGCCTGATGGGCAACGATGTCACCAGCGAGCAGGCGCGCTGGCGTGATGACGCGATAATGCGTAGCGGCTCGACTTTTCTGCTGGAGCGGCGCGTACGTATGGCTATCGGCAACGGCGATCGTCGCGGCCTTAACACCTGGCTTGCCCGTTTGCCGATGGAGGCGAAAGCGAAGGATGAGTGGCGCTACTGGCAGGCTGACCTGCTGCTGGAGCGAGGGCGTGAAAACGAAGCGAAAGAGATTTTGCATGCATTAATGCAACAGCGCGGCTTTTACCCGATGGCGGCGGCCCAGCGGCTTGGCGAGGATTATCAGCTCAGAATCGACAAGGCCGAAGGGAATGTCGCACCGGCACTGACGCAGAGCGCGGAAATGGCGCGTGTGCGCGAGCTGATGTA
This sequence comes from Vagococcus sp. WN89Y, assembly GCF_052220145.1. Lineage (NCBI taxonomy): Bacteria > Bacillati > Bacillota > Bacilli > Lactobacillales > Enterococcaceae > Vagococcus > Vagococcus sp. WN89Y. The sequence goes on from NZ_JBQPOM010000011.1 coordinate 92,035, forward strand.
CTGGGGGCTTGATAACACGGCCCGCAGCGAATGGGCCAACCTGGTGACCAGCCGCAGCAAAGCGGAGCAGGCGCAGCTGGCGCGTTATGCGTTCAACCAACGCTGGTGGGATCTCAGCGTGCAGGCGACCATTGCCGGGAAGCTCTGGGATCATCTGGAGGAGCGTTTCCCGCTGGCCTACAACGATTTGTACGCGCGTTATACCAACGGCAAGGCGATTTCACAAAGCTACGCGATGGCCATCTCCCGGCAGGAGAGCGCCTGGAACCCGAAAGCGCGTTCTCCGGTCGGCGCCAGCGGGCTGATGCAAATCATGCCTGCGACCGCCAGCCATACGGTGAAGATGTTCAGTATTCCAGGTTACAGCAGCGCCGGGCAACTGTTTGATCCTGAAACAAATATCAATATCGGCACCAGCTACCTGCAATATGTTTTCAACCAGTTTGGGAATAACCGAATCTTTTCTTCGGCGGCCTATAACGCCGGGCCGGGCAGGGTGCGTACCTGGCAGAGAAACAGCGGCGGGCGGCTGGATGCGGTCGCGTTTATTGAGAGCATCCCGTTCTCCGAAACGCGCGGTTATGTGAAAAACGTTCTCGCCTACGATGCCTACTACCGTTACTTTATGGGGGAAAACAAACCCACCATACTGAGTGACGATGAATGGCAACGCCGTTACTGATTGTGCTGGTTTATGCTATGCTGCGTACTCGTAAAAGAGTACGCAGTATCAGTACACCACGAGAACGGCGGTAAATTATGACTCAGCAATCACCTTATTCCGCAGCAATGGCCGAACAGCGCAACCAGGAATGGCTGCGTTTTGTTGAACTGGTCCGGCAGTCTTACGAGAAGGATTTGCATATTCCGTTGCTCAACCTGATGCTCACGCCGGATGAACGTGAAGCACTGGGGACACGCGTGCGTATTATTGAAGAGCTATTGCGCGGCGAAATGAGCCAGCGCGAGCTGAAAAGCGAACTCGGCGCGGGCATTGCGACCATCACCCGCGGTTCAAATAGCCTTAAATCCGCGCCCGTTGATTTACGCATGTGGCTTGAGGAGTCGCTGCTTAACACTCAGCGGTAAATCGCGTTGTGAAAAGGGCTGAGGGCCAGCAGTACCGCCTGCTGATAAACGCTGGTACGTGTAAGCTTACCGGCGGTGAACACGCCAATTGCGCCCTCTTTTCGCCCCACCTCATCAACCCCGGTGTAGCGCGAGATCACCGGGCCAAGCGCTTCACCAGCGCGCACCTCTTGCAAAATACTCTCCGGCAGCGGTAGCGTTGCTGAACGCGCCTCACCGCGCTGCTGATGGCTATCGATAACCACCCAACTAAATGTGCTGCCGTCGTCGATTCCCGCTTCGATAGCGACCCAAAAGTCGGCGTCAGGGCGGATTTTCCGTGCATTAGCCACTCGATTACGTGCGCCAGCCCGCGTTTCTTGACAACCAAAGGGCTGTTCCGGCACGCCGCTCTCGACGGATATAGCGTCAATATGGCAGGATCCTTCGCCGAAAATCTCGCTAAATGCATGCAGAATAGCCTTAATTTTCGCGGGATTTGTGGTAGCTGAGACAACATGGTACATAATCAATAACAGGCATGTTCGAAAAAAGATGTGTTCTTTATCCCGGACAGCGGCCTTCCTCAGAAAATAAATACATCGTAGTATAATGGATAAAAAAGCATGTTACAGGTATACCTTGTTCGCCACGGTGAAACGCAGTGGAACGCCGAGCGTCGTATTCAAGGGCAGTCAGACAGTCCGTTGACCGAAAAAGGGGAGAAGCAGGCATGGCAGGTGGCCGCGCGCGCAAAAGCGCTGGGCATTACCCATCTCATCGCCAGCGACCTGGGGCGTACGCGCCGGACGGCGGAAATCATCGCCGGGGTATGTGGTTGTGACATCATCCTTGAGCCGCGTCTGCGCGAGCTGGATATGGGGGTACTTGAACGCCGCCATATCGACTCCCTGAGCGCAGAAGAAGAGGCGTGGCGTCGTCAGCTGGTAAATGGTACCGCTGATGGACGCATCCCTGACGGTGAATCGATGCAGGAGCTTGCCGGGCGTATGCATGAGGCGCTGGCAACCTGCCTGACCCTGCCGGAGGGCAGCCGGCCAATGCTGGTCAGCCACGGCATGGCGCTGGGTTGCCTGGTCAGCACCATTCTTGGGCTTCCGGCCTGGGCCGAGCGCCGCCTGCGTTTGCGTAACTGTTCCATTTCCCGTATCGATTATCAGCAAAGCCCGTGGCTTGCATCGGGTTGGGTGGTGGAAACGGCAGGCGACGTCTCGCATCTGGACGCCCCTGCGCTGGATGAGCTGCAGCGTTAACGGCGGATCGGCACCATATATTCGCAGCGCAACTGAAACGGTTGTTCGGGGTTGTCTGACTCCTGCTGCGGGTAAAAGTGCTCAATATCCTGGCCTTTGCGGCGCGTAAGATTGAGCATTGGCATACAGGTTCCGTAAACCGTCAGGATAAAGTCCTGTAGCTCGTGGCCCGGCCCGTCATACGAGAAGACGACATAATCACCGCCTTCCAGCAGCACCGGCTGCGCGTTATTCAGATAACCGTTAGCCATTTCCGGGCGCAGGGCGGTGGTATAAAACACTTCCTGCTCATCGTCTTTCTCCAGACTCGGACGCGGCTCGTGCAGGCCGTACATTTCCGCAGGTATTGCCGGTGCGTTGCTGAGAAACTCCCGCCAGAACTGAACCCGCATTTGATTACGAAAATCCGAGATCTCCTCCAGCGCACAGGTATAGCTCTGTGTGCAGCCTATCAGGTGCATCGGCGGGAGCGTAACAAACTCATGCTTCGGCATGGTAAAATCACTCAGACGCAGCGGCGGGCGAATGCCAAAAGAACTCCAGTCCGGTGAGCGTCGATAAAGCGCCGGCGTGACGGCAAACTGCTTTTTGAAAGCACGCGTGAAGGTTTGCTGCGAGTCAAAACGATATTGCAGGGCGATATCCAGAATGGGGCGGGCGGTGAGACGCAGTGCGACAGCCGATTTCGACAAACGGCGGGCGCGGATATAAGCACCGATAGCATGACCAGTCACGTCCTTGAACATCCTTTGCAGATGCCACTTGGAATAGCCCGCTTTCGCTGCCACATTATCCAAAGACAAGGGCTGATCCAGGTGGCTTTCCAGCCAGGCAAGTAAGTCGCGAATGATCCCAGCCTGATCCATATACTATCCTCTCCCTAAAAACAGCAGTTAACGCCTGATATCAGGAGACGGATAATAGCGGGTTTTTAGTGCTTTAGCATTCGGTGTTTTTTTTGTGCAGTAATCAGCATTGTGACTGATTTTCATCACAAATTTCGTAAATTAGTGATCTGCAAACGTTTTCTTATCTTAAACATGAATAGTTACTTACCGTAATATTCAAAAATGGTAACAATATGAAATACACAAAGTTTATGATTCCCGCACTCATTTTCACGTCGCTGGGGAGCGCGCACGCGGAGCAAATCGGCTCGGTCGATACGGTGTTTAAAATGTTTGGCCCCGATCACAAAATTGTCGTGGAAGCATTTGATGACCCGGACGTGAAAAACGTCACTTGCTATATCAGCCGGGCGAAAACGGGCGGCATCAAAGGTGGGCTGGGGCTGGCTGAAGATACTTCTGATGCGGCGATTTCCTGCCAGCAGGTCGGGCCGGTTGAACTTAGCGATAAAATTAAGAACGGCAAAGCGCAGGGAGAAGTAGTGTTTCAAAAACGCACATCGCTGGTCTTCAAGAAATTACAGGTTGTGCGGTTTTACGATGCGAAACGTAACACGCTGGCGTATCTGGCCTATTCCGACAAAGTGGTAGAGGGATCGCCGAAAAATGCCCTGAGCGCGGTGCCGATCATGCCCTGGAGCAAATAAAAAAGCGGCGCATCGCGCCGCTTTTTAGTGTGCGTTCGCTTATTCCTGCAAATCACCGCAGAAGCGGTAACCTTCGCCGTGGATGGTGGCGATGATTTCCGGCGTATCCGGCGTAGATTCGAAATGTTTGCGAATGCGACGAATGGTCACGTCCACGGTACGGTCATGCGGCTTGAGCTCACGACCGGTCATTTTCTTCAGCAGTTCAGCACGAGACTGAATTTTGCCCGGATTCTCGCAGAAGTGCAGCATCGCGCGAAATTCACTGCGCGGCAGCTTATACTGCTCACCGTTAGGGCTAATCAGCGAGCGGCTATTGATATCCAGTTCCCAGCCATTGAACTTGTAACTGTCGACGCTGCGGCGTTCTTCGCTAACCGTGCCAAGATTCATGGTACGGGACAGCAGATTACGCGCGCGGATGGTCAGTTCACGTGGGTTAAACGGCTTGGTGATATAGTCATCCGCGCCAATTTCGAGGCCCAGAATTTTATCGACTTCGTTGTCGCGACCTGTCAGAAACATCAGCGCTACATTCGCCTGTTCGCGTAATTCACGCGCCAGCAAAAGGCCGTTTTTACCGGGCAGGTTGATATCCATAATCACCAGATTGATATCATTTTCAGAGAGAATCTGATGCATCTCAGCGCCATCGGTCGCTTCGAAAACATCGTAGCCTTCTGCTTCGAAAATGCTTTTTAACGTGTTGCGTGTTACCAACTCGTCTTCAACAATAAGAATGTGCGGGGTCTGCATGTTTGCTACCTAAATTGCCAACTAAATCGAAACAGGAAGTACAAAAGTCCCTGACCAGCCCTTGTACATGTTGAAAATTAACATGACGGCATACATGACTAAAGTACGTATTGCGTTCTTGATGCACTTTCCATCAACGTCAACAACATTACTAGCTTGGCCGTGGGTACTTTCCCTCTAAACCCGACAGTGTCAAAAACGGCTGTCATCCTACCCATTTTAACAGCAACATAACAGGCAAAGGCGTAAAAGGTACCCAATAAAACTACGCTTCGTTGACATATATCAAGTTCAATTGTAGCACGTTAACAGTTTGGAGAAATTTTGATAGCGAACTGCTAGCGTTTCTTACAATTTATCAATAAACCAACGTTTTGCGGATATTAATTGATAAAGATATTGAATCCAATACATCCGCTGAAAATTGCATTAGAATGCCATGAAGAAACATAAGGATAAGTCTCTTCTGTTAACATCTTAGCAGGTAATATCGCTGATAAATAGTTTAGTATCTTTTAAGCGTTATCAGGGCTTATTTCAGTGATAAGTGTTGCAAAATTGTAAATTCGTGTCGCGTAATATGATTGCTCTGAGCATATTTTCTACGCGGTATCAGTGACATTAGAGAAAAAAGATGCATCTGTCTGTCGTACTTGTTTCCCCCGCCCGACCGGAAAATGTCGGCGCTGCCGCCCGGGCAATGAAAACCATGGGCTTTCGCGATTTGCGTATTGTGGATAGCGAGGCACACCTGCAAGAGGGCGCGCGCCGTGTGGCGCATGGCTCCGTTGAGATACTTGATAACGCCAAAACGTTTCCGACGCTTGCCGATGCGCTGGCCGACATTCCCTTTACCATTGCAACAACGGCGCGCAGCCGGGCGAAATTTCACTATTACGCCACGCCTGCCGAACTGGTGCCTTTGTTAGAAGAAAAAAGTGCGTGGCTGGGCAGTGCCGCGCTGGTGTTTGGCCGCGAGGATTCCGGGCTGACCAATGAGGAGCTGGCGCTGGCAGATATTTTATCCGGCGTACCGATGGTGGCCGATTACCCGTCGCTCAATCTGGGCCAGGCGGTCATGGTGTTTTGTTATCAATTAGCATCGCTAATACAAGGTGATCCAAAAGAGGTAGCTGGCGCGGATGACAACCCCTTGCAGGCGTTACGCCTGCGTGCGCATGGGCTGCTGGATAAGCTTGGTGTGGCGGATGACGTCAAAATGGCGGACTGGCTGGATCAGCGTCTCGGTCTGCTGGAACAACGCGATACGGCAATGCTGCATCGTTTGCTGCACGATATTGAAAAAAAGCTGGCAGAGTAAGTTGCTGTCATAAGTTTATTTTATGGTCTGATTGACTGCGAATTGCGTGAGTTTTGAACTTTACAGCAGGCGTGTGAGTGAAGTTTTAGCGTAACGGCAAACTCCAGGAAAAGCGCATAAAAGAAAAATAAATTGACTTAAGCAGGCAGATACTTTAACCAATATAGGCATACAGCACAGACAGAAAATGACAGAGCACACAACATCCATGACACGCATCAGCACGATTATCACCATTACAACCACCACCATTACCACAGGTAACGGTGCGGGCTGACGCGTACAGGAAACACAGAAAAAAGCCCGCACCTGAACAGTGCGGGCTTTTTTTTCGACTAAGGATCAAGGGGTCACACCATGCGAGTCTTGAAGTTCGGCGGTACATCAGTGGCAAATGCAGAGCGTTTTCTGCGTGTTGCCGATATCCTGGAAAGCAATGCCAGGCAGGGGCAGGTCGCCACGGTGCTCTCTGCCCCGGCGAAAATCACCAATCACCTGGTTGCGATGATCGAAAAAACCATTGGTGGTCAGGACGCTCTGCCCAATATCAACGATGCCGAACGTATTTTTGCAGAACTTCTGCAAGGGCTGGCAGAAGCGCAGCCAGGTTTCCCCTATGCGCAGTTAAAAAGCGTTGTCGAACAAGAATTCGCGCAGATTAAACATGTCCTGCATGGTATCAGCCTGCTGGGCCAGTGCCCGGACAGCATCAACGCCGCGCTGATTTGCCGGGGTGAAAAATTATCCATAGCGATTATGGCCGGGCTGCTGGAAGCGCGCGGTCATAAGGTTACCGTTATCGATCCGGTAGAAAAACTGCTCGCCGTGGGCCATTACCTGGAATCAACGGTGGATATCGCCGAATCTACCCGCCGTATCGAGGCCAGCCGAATCCCTGATGATCATATGGTGCTGATGGCGGGTTTTACCGCCGGTAACGACAAGGGCGAGCTGGTGGTGCTGGGGCGTAACGGCTCTGATTATTCCGCAGCGGTGCTCGCGGCGTGTTTGCGCGCAGATTGTTGCGAAATCTGGACGGACGTGGACGGCGTCTATACCTGTGACCCGCGTCAGGTGCCCGATGCGCGCCTGCTGAAGTCGATGTCCTATCAGGAGGCAATGGAGCTTTCCTATTTCGGCGCAAAAGTTCTTCACCCCCGCACTATCACCCCCATCGCCCAGTTCCAAATCCCTTGCCTGATTAAAAATACCGGTAATCCTCAGGCGCCAGGCACGCTGATTGGCGCGACGTCTGACGAAGACGGCCTGCCGGTTAAAGGTATTTCTAACCTGAATAATATGGCGATGTTTAGCGTCTCCGGGCCGGGCATGAAAGGCATGGTCGGTATGGCGGCGCGCGTGTTTGCCGTGATGTCCCGCGCCGGGATTTCGGTGGTGCTGATTACCCAGTCGTCATCGGAATACAGCATCAGTTTTTGCGTGCCGCAGTCCGATTGCGCACGGGCGCAGCGGGCGCTGAACGACGAGTTCTATCTTGAGTTAAAAGAGGGGCTGCTGGAGCCGCTGTCGGTGACGGAGCGGCTGGCGATTATCTCTGTCGTTGGCGATGGCATGCGTACGCTGCGCGGTATTTCCGCTAAATTCTTCGCGGCGCTGGCGCGCGCCAATATCAATATCGTGGCGATTGCTCAGGGCTCCTCCGAACGCTCGATTTCGGTCGTGGTCAATAATGACGACGCGACGACGGGCGTGCGTGTGACGCACCAGATGCTGTTCAACACCGACCAGGTGATTGAGGTGTTTATTATTGGCGTCGGCGGCGTTGGCGGTGCATTGCTGGAGCAGCTCAAACGCCAGCAGGCGTGGCTGAAAAACAAGCATATCGATCTGCGCGTTTGCGGGGTAGCGAACTCTAAAGCGCTGCTCACCAACGTGCATGGGCTAAATCTGGACAACTGGCAAGCTGAACTGGCTGAAGCAAAGGAGCCGTTTAACCTCGGGCGTTTGATTCGTCTGGTCAAAGAGTACCACCTGCTCAATCCAGTGATTGTTGATTGCACCTCCAGCCAGGCGGTGGCCGAACAGTACGCGGATTTTCTGCGTGAGGGCTTCCACGTGGTGACGCCGAACAAAAAAGCCAACACTTCGTCGATGGATTACTATCACCAGTTGCGTCGTGCGGCAGAGAAATCACGGCGCAAGTTCCTCTATGATACAAACGTGGGGGCGGGGCTGCCGGTGATTGAGAACCTGCAAAACCTGCTCAGTGCCGGGGACGAGTTGCAGCGTTTCTCCGGTATTCTTTCCGGATCGCTCTCTTTTATTTTTGGCAAGCTGGACGAAGGCATGAGCCTGTCAGAAGCGACCCGCACGGCGCGTGAGCTGGGCTACACCGAGCCGGACCCGCGTGACGATCTCTCCGGCATGGATGTTGCGCGTAAGCTCCTGATCCTCGCGCGCGAAACCGGGCGCGAACTGGAGCTTTCGGATATCGTTATCGAGCCGGTGCTGCCGGCAAGTTTTGATGATTCTGGCGATGTTGAAAGCTTTATGGCGCGCCTGCCCGCGCTGGACAGCGAGTTTGCAGACCGGGTGGCGAAAGCCCGCGACAATGGCAAAGTGCTGCGTTTTGTCGGCAACATCGACGAAGATGGCACCTGCCGGGTGAAAATTGATGAAGTAGACGGTAACGATCCGCTGTATAAAGTGAAAAACGGCGAAAATGCGCTGGCGTTCTACAGCCACTATTACCAGCCGCTGCCGCTGGTGTTGCGCGGCTATGGCGCGGGCAATGATGTGACGGCGGCAGGGGTGTTTGCCGACCTGCTGCGTACGCTTTCCTGGAAACTGGGAGTCTGACATGGTGAAGGTGTATGCACCGGCTTCCAGCGCCAATATGAGCGTTGGGTTCGATGTCCTCGGCGCGGCGGTGACGCCCGTTGACGGTACGCTGCTTGGCGATAATGTCTCGGTAGAGGCTGCCAGCCAGTTTAGCCTGAAAAACCTCGGTCGGTTTGCCAGCAAACTGCCAGCCGAACCACGGGAGAACATTGTTTACCAGTGCTGGGAGCTGTTCTGCCAGGAGATTGGCAAGCAGGTGCCGGTCGCGATGACGCTGGAGAAAAACATGCCGATCGGCTCCGGGCTTGGCTCCAGCGCCTGTTCTGTGGTCGCGGCGCTGGTGGCGATGAACGAGTTTTGCGGTAAGCCGCTCGATAATGCACGTATGCTGGCGCTAATGGGGGAGCTGGAAGGGCGCATTTCCGGCAGCGTCCATTACGATAATGTCGCGCCCTGTTTTCTCGGCGGCATGCAGCTGATGATTGAAGAGGGCGGCATAATCAGCCAGCAGGTGCCAGGCTTTGATGAATGGCTGTGGGTGCTTGCCTATCCAGGCATTAAGGTCTCCACCGCCGAAGCGCGGGCTATCTTGCCTGCGCAGTATCGCCGCCAGGATTGTATCGCTCACGGGCGGCATCTGGCGGGCTTTATTCATGCTTGCTATACCCGCCAGCCTGCGTTGGCGGCGAAATTAATGAAAGACGTGATTGCCGAACCGTACCGCGTCAAGCTGCTGCCAGGCTTTGCCGCTGCGCGGCAGGCGGTGGCAGATATTGGCGCACTGGCTTGCGGCATTTCAGGCTCCGGCCCGACGCTGTTTGCCCTGTGCGATAAGCCGGATACCGCGCAGCGGGTAGCCGACTGGCTGGGTCAACATTATCTGCAAAATCAGGAAGGCTTCGTTCATATTTGCCGGCTGGACACGGCGGGCGCACGCGTAGTGGGATAACTAATGAAACTCTACAACTTAAAAGATCACAATGAGCAGGTCAGCTTTGCGCAGGCCGTGACGCAGGGGCTGGGCAAAAATCAGGGGCTGTTCTTCCCGCACGATCTGCCGGAATTTAGCCTGACAGAAATCGACGAGATGCTAAACCAGGATTTCGTCAGCCGCAGCGCGAAGATCCTCGCGGCCTTTATTGGCGACGAGATCCCGCAGGATGTCCTTAAAGAGCGCGTGCGCGAAGCGTTCGCTTTCCCTGCACCGGTGGCGCCGGTTGAGAGCGATATCGGTTGCCTGGAGCTTTTCCACGGGCCTACGCTTGCGTTTAAAGACTTCGGCGGGCGCTTTATGGCGCAAATGCTGAGCACCGTCAGCGGCGACAAGCCGGTGACGATTCTGACGGCGACCTCCGGCGATACCGGCGCGGCGGTCGCCCATGCGTTTTACGGCATGGAAAACGTGCGCGTCGTGATCCTCTATCCGCAGGGTAAAATCAGCCCGTTGCAGGAAAAATTGTTCTGCACGCTGGGAGGGAATATCGAAACCGTGGCGATTGATGCGGATTTCGATGCGTGCCAGGCGCTGGTGAAACATGCTTTCGATGATGAAGAATTGAAAGCCGCGCTGGGGCTGAACTCGGCGAACTCTATCAATATCAGCCGATTGCTGGCGCAAATCTGTTACTACTTCGAAGCCGTCGCCCAGTTGCCGCAAGAGGCGCGTAATCAGCTGGTGGTGTCGGTACCGAGCGGTAATTTTGGCGATCTGACCGCCGGGCTGCTGGCGAAATCACTGGGGCTGCCGGTGAAGCGCTTTATCGCCGCCACCAATGCCAACGATACGGTGCCACGCTTTTTGAAAGAGGGTGAGTGGCAGCCGAAAGCCACGCAGGCAACGCTATCGAATGCGATGGATGTTAGCCAGCCGAATAACTGGCCGCGCGTGGAGGAGATTTTCCGCCGTAAAATCTGGCGTCTGAACGAGCTGGGCTATGCGGCGGTGGATGATGAAACCACCAAAGAAACGCTGCATGAGTTAAAAGGCAAAGGGTATGTGTCGGAGCCGCATGCGGCGGTGGCATACCGTGCGCTGCGCGACAGGTTGCACCCTGGTGAATATGGGCTGTTTCTTGGCACCGCGCATCCGGCAAAATTTAAAGAGAGCGTGGAAGCGATTCTTGGCGAGACGCTGGTATTGCCGAAAGCGCTGGCAGATCGCGCCGATTTACCGCTGCTGTCCCATCAGCTACCGGCTGATTTCGCCGCGTTGCGTGAGCTTCTCATGCGCAAAGCGTAATTTCTCTGTTTCCCCTGCTAAAAGGCGGGGGAAATAGGGAGAAATTATGCAGAAAAATGGCAGGAAAAAAGCAGTAATTCCCAATAAATGCGGGCGGTTAGCGAATCGGATTGCGGAGGCTAACAACCCGTGGCGACTTTTTGTATGCTCCTGATATCAGCCCGCTGTGGGCACGATGATGTAAGGAGTAACCTATGTTAAAACCTGTAATGTTAGCCCTTTCTTTAATGTTGGTGGCTCCCCTGGCGGCCCAGGCCGCAGAAATTACCCTTTTCCCTTCGGTGACGCTGCATATAGGGGATCGTGACAAACATGGCAATTACTGGGATGGCGGCCACTGGCGCGACCACGGCTGGTGGAAAAAACACTACCAGTGGCGCGATAACCGCTGGCAACCGCATGGCCCCTCGATTAAGCACCATGATAACAGCCGGGTAAGTCACGACCGCCCGCGCCAGGCATGGCACCATCGCTAACGTTTGCATCCTCTTTTATAGAGGATGTGTTACTGCTCGTGGCGCTTAAACACCAGCTCGCGCGCATCAGATGCCTCTTCATCAAAGAAATAGCCTTCGCTATTAAATGCTTTCAGTTGCTCCGGCTTCGTCAGGCGATTTTCAATGATGTAACGGCTCATCAGCCCGCGGGCTTTTTTGGCGTAGAAACTGATGACCTTAAACTTGCCGTTTTTCTCATCAAGGAACACAGGCTTGATGATTTGCGCGGCGAGTTTCTGCACCTTCACCGATCTGAAGTACTCATCTGACGCCAGGTTCACCACATAGTCATCGCCCTGAGCGGCGATGGCTTCATTCAGCTTATTGGTTATTACATCGCCCCAGAACTGATACAGGTCTTTGCCTTTGGCATTCTCCAGGCGAATACCCATCTCCAGGCGATACGGCTGCATCAGATCCAGCGGGCGCAGCACGCCGTACAAACCAGACAACATACGTAAATGCTGTTGCGCAAAATCGAAATCCGTCTCGCTAAAGGTTTCTGCCTGCAAACCGGTGTACACATCCCCTTTGAAGGCCAGAATCGCCTGGCGTGCGTTGTCCGGGGTGAAATCAGGCTGCCAGTCATGAAAGCGCGTAGCATTTAATGAGGCAAGCTTGTCGCTGATGCCCATTAGTTTGCTGATTTGCGGCGCAGAGAGGCGACGTGCGGTGTCAATCAACTGTTGCGAATGGTCCAGCAGTTCCGGCTGGGTGTAACGCGTGGTCGCCAGCGGGCTTTGATAATCGAGAGTTTTAGCAGGTGAAATCAGAATCAGCATACTCAGTCCTTGCTGTGCGAGAAAATTGCGCTGACTTTAGCAAAAAAAACAACAGGCCGGATCGATAGTTGCGATTAGCGTTACGAACGGGGGATTTTATTCCAGCTCCCCGGCGCCAGCTGGCGGTTGATTTCCGGGTAGCGCTGCGGGTCAAACACAGGCATCACGCCAAGCTTACGCTGGCGCAGGTAATCTTTAGCCAGCAGGCTGACAATCGGAGAAAGCAGCAGGATTGCTGTCAGATTAATCAGCGCCATCAGCGCCATCGTCACATCCGCCACATACCAAATCAGCGGTACGCTGATCACCGAACCGAGCAGTACCATCGCCAGCGTACCGGTGCGCAATAACCAGAGATTGCGCCGACTGTTACAGCGTAAAAAGACCAGGTTGTTCTCGGCGTAGGTGTAGTTCGCAACGATGGAGGTGAAGGCAAACAGCACAACGATGATGGCGACAAAGCCTGCGCCCCAGTCGCCGGTTAACGACACCATGGCTTTTTGTATCGACTGGATGCCGCCAAAAACGCCCTCAACCGGCGAAACTCCCGCCAGCAACAGCACCAGTGCGCTGGCTGTGCAGACGAAAAAGGTGTCCGTGACCACGCCAATCATCTGCACGATACCTTGCGCAACAGGATGCGGCGGCCAGGAAGCGGCGGCGGCTGCGGCATTGGGTGTTGAGCCCATACCTGCTTCGTTAGCGAACATACTGCGCTGAAAACCGCTGGTCACCGCCTGGCCAAGCGTCCAGGCCATCGTCCCTGTTGCGGCTTCATGCCAGCCGAAGGCGCTTTTAAAAATGGTGGCCAACACACCCGGTAGCAAGTCGGCGTGCCACACACTCACCCCCATGCTGATAAGCACCCAGGCACATGCCATCAGCGGCACTATCCACTGCATCAGGCGCGCAATGCTGCTTATCCCTTTAAGTACAAAGAACAGCGAAACCACCACCAGTAGCAGGCCGGTCACTATGCCGGGTATTTCCCAGGCGTCTTCCATGGCGCGCGATACTGCGCTGGACTGAATAGTGTTAAACACCAGCCCATAGGTGAACAGCAGCAATACGGAGAACAGCACCCCCATCCAGCGCATACCGAGGCCACGCTCCATATACCACGCGGGGCCGCCGCGCAGTTGGTTATCCTCATCACGCGTTTTGTAGAGTTGCGCCAGCGAACACTCCGCAAAGCTGATTGCCATAGCGAGCAGGGCGGATACCCACATCCAGAAAATCGCGCCGGGGCCGCCGGTGGTGAGTGCAAATGCGACACCCGCCAGGTTTCCGCTCCCCAGGCGTGTGGCAAGACTCAGGCATAACGCCTGCCAGGATGAAAGCGCTCCGCGTTGCGCAACACGGCTGCTTTTAAGACTCTTACCGAAGTCGGTAATATAGCGAAAGGGGACGAGCAGGCTGCGAAATGCAAACCAGATCCCTGCTGCTGCCAGCAGGTAAACCATTAACGATCCCCAGAGTATTTCACTGATAAATGAGAAGAATTGTGGCATTAACATTCCTCTTGTTGATGCCGGTTGCCCGCCAGGAGTGCGTTGCGCATCTCGTGCCGGTAATTATCTGAAAATGAGTTTACCACACAATTTTCGCAGCATTGTCTGCGGTTGCGCTGCCAGTGCGTCGTGTTATCATCTTGGCAGACCGGTTACATCCCCCTAACAGGATACTCGTGTTTTTTGCGTTCAGCGGCTTGCGCTGAGCGTGATTGATTCAAGGTATCGTTTAAAGAGAAACACTATCATGACGGATAAATTGACCTCCCTGCGTCAGTACACAACAGTCGTGGCTGATACCGGAGACATCGCGGCAATGAAGCTGTACCAGCCGCAGGATGCCACCACCAACCCTTCTTTGATCCTGAACGCTGCGCAAATCCCGGAATACCGCAAACTGATCGATGATGCCGTGGCATGGGCGCGCGCGCAAAGCAGCGATCGTGCTCAGCAAGTGGTTGATGCGACGGATAAACTGGCGGTGAATATCGGTCTGGAAATCCTGAAACTGATCCCTGGTCGTATCTCTACTGAAGTTGACGCGCGTCTTTCTTATGACACCGAAGCCTCGATTGCGAAAGCAAAACGCCTGATCAAACTCTATAACGATGCGGGCATCAGCAACGATCGTATCCTGATCAAGCTGGCTTCTACCTGGCAGGGCATCCGTGCCGCTGAACAGCTGGAAAAAGAAGGCATCAACTGTAACCTGACGCTGCTGTTCTCCTTTGCGCAGGCGCGTGCTTGTGCGGAAGCGGGCGTGTTCCTTATCTCCCCGTTCGTCGGGCGTATCCTTGACTGGTACAAAGCCAACACCGATAAGAAAGAGTACGCACCGGCTGAAGATCCGGGCGTGGTGTCGGTAAGCGAAATCTACCAGTACTACAAACAGCACGGCTATGAAACCGTGGTGATGGGCGCAAGCTTCCGTAACACCGGCGAAATCATTGAACTGGCAGGGTGCGACCGTCTGACGATTGCCCCGGCGCTGCTCAAAGAGCTGTCTGAGAGTGAAGGTGCCGTTGAGCGCAAACTGGCGTACACCGGCGAAGTGAAAGCGCGCCCGGAACGCATCACCGAAGCAGAGTTCCTCTGGCAGCACAACCAGGATCCAATGGCGGTCGACAAACTGGCGGACGGTATCCGTAAGTTTGCTGTCGACCAGGAAAAACTGGAAAAAATGATTGGCGATCTGCTGTAATCCTCAGGCGTGGCCGGGCTCCCGGTCACGCTGACTTCTTTGCACTCTGTCTGACTTCCCCCGCAACGTGTATCATTTCATCTAAGTACCTTTTTATGAATGGAATGAATAATGGATACACTACGCATTGGTTTGGTTTCTGTTTCCGATCGCGCGTCCAGCGGCGTTTACCAGGACAAAGGCATCCCGGCTCTCGAAGAGTGGCTGGCCAGCGCACTGACCACGCCTTTTCATATCGAAACCCGGCTAATCCCTGACGAACAAAGCATCATCGAACAAACCCTGTGCGAGCTGGTGGATGAGATGAGCTGCCATCTGGTGCTGACGACCGGCGGTACCGGGCCTGCGCGCCGGGACGTGACGCCAGACGCGACGCTTGCCGTGGCCGATCGTGAAATGCCCGGCTTTGGCGAACAGATGCGCCAGATAAGCCTCAATTTCGTGCCCACCGCGATCCTTTCCCGCCAGGTTGGCGTCATTCGAAAACAGGCGCTAATTCTTAATCTTCCGGGGCAGCCGAAGTCGATCAAAGAGACGCTGGAAGGGCTAAAAGAGGCGAACGGCGAGGTAAAGGTCGCCGGTATCTTCGCCAGCGTACCATATTGTGTACAGCTCCTTGATGGGCCTTACGTGGAAACCAATCCGCAAGTGGTAGCATCTTTCCGACCTAAGAGCGCACGGCGCGAGAGTTTATCCTGAAAAGAGATGTTTTATGACATAAGCGTCGTCGGATATGGCGTGTTGATTTATTTACGTTATAGTAATTTTTACTTTACAGGTGATGTTCTTAAACCGGCACTTCATAAATACAACGGCACGCTATGGAAAATTACACAAGACCTCTGAACAGACAAGACTATAAAACGCTGACGCTTGCTGCCCTCGGCGGCGCGCTGGAGTTTTACGACTTTATTATTTTTGTCTTTTTCGCTGCCGTCGTCGGCGAACTTTTCTTTCCAGCGGATATCCCTGAATGGCTGCGCCAGGTGCAGACCTTCGGCATTTTTGCCGCAGGTTACCTGGCGCGTCCGCTGGGCGGCATCGTGATGGCGCATTTCGGCGACCTGGTTGGCCGCAAGAAAATGTTCACGCTGAGTATCTTATTGATGGCCGTACCGACGCTGGCCATCGGTTTGCTGCCGACCTATGCCTCGATGGGCATCGTTGCGCCGCTGCTTTTATTGCTGATGCGCGTGCTGCAAGGTGCGGCTATTGGCGGGGAAGTGCCCGGCGCGTGGGTGTTCGTCGCCGAGCATGTTCCGGCGCGGCGTATCGGTATTGCGTGCGGCACGCTGACCGCCGGGTTAACGGTCGGGATTCTGTTGGGGTCGGTTGTTGCCACGCTGGTAAACACCAGCATGAGCCAGCAGAGTATTCACGACGGCGGCTGGCGTATTCCTTTCTTGCTGGGCGGCGCATTTGGCCTGGTCGCCATGTATCTGCGCCGCTGGTTGCAGGAGACGCCCATCTTTCTGGAGATGCAACAGCGTAAAGCGCTGGCCCAGGAGTTACCGGTTAAATCCGTGGTGCTCAGGCATAAAAAAGCGGTGGTGATTTCGATGTTGCTGACCTGGCTGCTCTCCGCCGGGATTGTGGTGGTGATTTTAATGTCGCCGGTCTGGCTGCAAAAACAGTACGGCCTGGCCCCTGCGTTGACGCTCCAGGCAAACAGTATCGCCACCATTATGCTGTGCTTCGGCTGCCTGGCCGCCGGGCTGCTGGTCGACAGAATCGGCGCCAGCCGTACCTTTATCTTCGGCAGCCTGTTGCTTGCCTGTTCCAGCTGGCTCTTTTACCACCGGGTAGGTACGCATCCTGAGCAGCTTTTTATGCTGTATGGCCTGGTTGGTTTATGTGTCGGTGTGGTGGGCGCGGTGCCTTATGTCATGGTGCGGGCGTTTCCGGCGGAGGTGCGTTTTACCGGGATCTCGTTCTCGTATAACGTTTCCTATGCGATTTTCGGCGGGCTGACGCCGATAGCCGTCACCATGCTGATGGGCGTTTCACCGATGGCACCGGCCTGGTATGTGCTGGCGCTGTCGCTGATTGGCCTGGCGCTGGGCATCTGGTTGCGCCAGGATATCTGGCATCAGGACGCGGTAGCGGAACACCCGGCCTGATACACTTTTGTTATCAGCGGGTAAGTCACAGGCAAAAAAATGCGAAGCCAGGCTTCGCATTTTCTATATTGAACAGAGATTAATGCCGCTCGCCGATTGGCAGCACGGTGCGTGCGAACTGCTCGTTCAGCACCTCGCCCATCGCCAGGTAGATAGCGCTGGCACCGCACACCAGGCCAATCCAGCCCGCCACTTCGACAATCTCTTCGTTGTCAGCAAGGTGACCTACCGCCAGCAGCGCAAACAGCACGGTCAGGCTCAGGAAAACGAATTGCAGGACGCGCGCGCTTTTCAGCGTGCCGAAGAACATAAACAGTGTGAATACACCCCAGATACCTAAATAAACGCCCAGGAAGTGCCCATTGCTGCCTTCTGTAAGCCCCATTTTTGGCAACAGCAGAATCGCAACCAGCGTCAACCAGAAAGCGCCGTACGAGGTGAATGCGGTCAAACCAAAGGTGTTGCCTTTTTTGTACTCAAGCAGGCCGGCAAAAATTTGCGCAATACCACCATAAAAAATACCCATCGCCAGGATAATGCCATCCATCGGGAACAGACCAATATTGTGCAGGTTAAGCAGAATGGTGGTCATGCCGAAGCCCATTAAGCCCAGCGGAGCCGGGTTAGCCAACTTAGTGTTGCCCATAATTCCCCAAAAAAATCAACAATGAATAATGAAATAAAGGTTCCCGTATCACTTTTAAGCAAACGGGCGCGGCATCATAATGAGCGCTATAACACCTGTCTATGATCTGAACAGGTGTAAATTTGAAATTTTTTTGGCCTTCCCCCTTGATGAGACGCGCGGCGACCCCATCTTGTAGACAACCGCAGTGGTGAACCTGAAAAAAAAAGAGTACGGGCAGTTGAAACGGCACGTTTCGCCCTTATTACAGGTTCACAACCACATGATGACGAATTTTTAGTGGAGACGTTTAGATGGGTAAAATAATTGGTATCGACCTGGGTACAACCAACTCTTGTGTAGCAATCATGGATGGCGCTCAGGCTCGCGTGCTGGAAAACGCAGAAGGTGATCGCACAACTCCTTCAATCATTGCTTATACACAGGATGGTGAAACTCTGGTAGGTCAGCCGGCTAAACGTCAGGCAGTGACGAACCCGCAAAACACCCTGTTTGCGATCAAACGCCTGATTGGCCGTCGCTTCCAGGACGAAGAAGTCCAGCGTGATGTGGCTATTATGCCGTACAAAATTATCGCGGCAGATAACGGCGACGCATGGCTTGATGTAAAAGGCAACAAAATGGCGCCGCCGCAGATCTCCGCGGAAGTGCTGAAAAAAATGAAGAAAACCGCGGAAGATTACCTGGGCGAACCGGTAACTGAAGCTGTTATCACCGTACCTGCGTACTTTAACGATGCGCAGCGTCAGGCAACCAAAGACGCCGGTCGTATCGCAGGTCTGGAAGTAAAACGTATCATTAACGAACCGACAGCGGCTGCGCTGGCATACGGCCTGGATAAAGAAACCGGTAACCGCACTATCGCGGTATACGACCTGGGCGGCGGTACGTTCGATATTTCCATCATCGAAATCGATGAAGTTGAAGGCGAAAAAACCTTCGAAGTACTGGCAACCAACGGTGATACTCACCTCGGTGGTGAAGACTTCGACAGCCGTCTGATCAACTATCTGGTAGAAGAGTTCAAGAAAGATCAGGGCATCGACCTGCGTAACGATCCGCTGGCGATGCAGCGTCTGAAAGAAGCGGCAGAAAAAGCGAAAATCGAGCTTTCCTCTGCACAGCAGACCGACGTTAACCTGCCGTACATCACAGCAGATGCGACCGGTCCGAAACACATGAACATTAAAGTGACTCGCGCGAAACTGGAAAGCCTGGTTGAAGACCTGGTGAACCGTTCCATCGAGCCGCTGAAAGTTGCGCTGCAGGATGCTGGCCTGTCCGTTTCTGACATCAACGACGTTATCCTGGTCGGTGGCCAGACGCGTATGCCGATGGTGCAGAAAAAAGTGGCTGAGTTCTTCGGCAAAGATCCGCGTAAAGACGTCAACCCGGACGAAGCAGTGGCTATCGGTGCTGCGGTTCAGGGCGGTGTTTTGACGGGCGAAGTGAAAGACGTTCTGCTGCTGGACGTTACCCCGCTGTCGCTGGGTATCGAAACCATGGGCGGCGTAATGACTCCGCTTATCAACAAAAACACCACTATCCCGACCAAGCACAGCCAGGTGTTCTCGACGGCGGAAGACAACCAGTCTGCGGTAACTATCCATGTGCTGCAGGGTGAACGTAAACGTGCGGCGGATAACAAATCGCTGGGCCAGTTCAACCTGGATGGCATCAACCCGTCTCCGCGCGGTATGCCGCAGATTGAGGTGACCTTCGATATCGACGCCGATGGTATTCTGCATGTCTCTGCAAAAGACAAGAATACCAACCGTGAGCAGAAGATTACTATCAAAGCATCTTCTGGTCTGAACGAAGAAGAAATCCAGAAAATGGTACGTGACGCGGAAGCGAACGCTGAAGCTGACCGTAAGTTCGAAGAGCTGGTGCAAACCCGTAACCAGGGCGACCATCTGCTGCACAGCACCCGTAAGCAGGTTGAAGAAGCAGGCGACAAGCTGCCGGCAGAAGACAAAACTGCTATCGAGTCTGCGCTGACCGAGCTGGAAACTTCACTGAAAGGCGAAGACAAAGCGGATATCGAAGCGAAAATGCAGGCGCTGGCGCAGGTTTCCCAGAAACTGCTGGAAATCGCACAGCAGCAGCATGCGCAGCAGCAGGCAGGCGCTGACGCTTCTGCGAACAACGCGAAAGATGACGATGTTGTTGACGCTGAGTTCGAAGAAGTGAAAGACAAAAAATAATCGCCCTAATGCAGGGTAGATAACCAGCACGGGCGTCGGAGTTCTCTCCACGCCCGTGCTCGTGTGTTAAGGGGCAGATAAAAACAATGGCGAAGCAAGATTATTACGAGATTTTAGGCGTTCCGAAAACAGCGGAAGAGCGTGAAATCAAAAAGGCGTATAAGCGCCTGGCCATGAAATATCACCCGGATCGCAACCAGGGCGATAAAGAGGCCGAAGCAAAATTTAAAGAAATCAAAGAAGCCTACGAAGTGCTGACCGATGCGCAGAAACGCGCAGCCTACGACCAGTATGGTCACGCCGCGTTTGAGCAAGGCGGTATGGGCGGCGGCGGATTTGGCGGCGGCGGCTTTGGTGGCGGTGCTGACTTCAGCGATATTTTCGGCGATGTGTTTGGCGATATCTTCGGCGGCGGCCGTGGTCGTCAGCGCGCGGCTCGTGGCGCAGATTTGCGTTACAACATGGAGCTGACGCTGGAAGAAGCGGTTCGCGGCGTGACCAAAGAGATCCGCATTCCGACGCTGGAAGAGTGCGACGTTTGCCACGGCAGCGGCGCCAAACCGGGCACGCAACCGCAGACCTGCCCGACCTGTCATGGTTCTGGTCAGGTACAGATGCGCCAGGGCTTCTTTGCTGTGCAGCAGACCTGTCCACACTGTCAGGGGCGCGGCACGCTGATTAAAGATCCGTGCAACAAATGCCACGGTCACGGGCGTGTGGAAAAATCCAAAACCCTGTCCGTTAAAATCCCGGCAGGCGTGGATACCGGCGATCGTATCCGTCTGAGCGGCGAAGGTGAAGCCGGTGAACACGGCGCGCCAGCAGGCGATCTGTACGTTCAGGTGCAGGTTAAACAGCACCCGATCTTCGAGCGTGAGGGCAACAACCTCTACTGCGAAGTGCCGATCAACTTTGCGATGGCGGCGCTGGGCGGTGAAATCGAAGTGCCGACGCTGGATGGTCGCGTGAAGCTGAAAGTGCCAAGCGAAACCCAAACCGGCAAACTGTTCCGTATGCGGGGTAAGGGCGTGAAGTCCGTACGCGGCGGCGCGCAGGGCGATTTACTGTGCCGTGTCGTGGTGGAAACACCAGTTGGCCTGAACGAGAAGCAGAAACAGCTGCTTCAGGATTTGCAGGACAGCTTTGGCGGCCCGACGGGCGAGAAAAACAGCCCGCGTTCCAAGAGCTTCTTCGACGGCGTGAAGAAATTTTTCGACGATCTCACGCGTTAAGCATCACGCACCTCAGCCCGGCAAATGCCGGGCTTTTTTTTATGCTGCGCCCATTACTCGTAAAATCAGAGTTTATACCCAACAATAATCTGATTTTATCGAAGTTTTGCGCAGAGTAAGATATCCGGTACGAAGGAATAATAAACGAGTGGATAAAAATGAAGTTTCTACAACGTTTTTTTAGCAGTGATGTCTCTGGGGGCATCGTACTTATCATTGCAGCGGCACTGGCCATGTTGTGCGCCAACCTTGATGCGACGCAAGGGTTTTACCATGGCTTTCTGAATATGCCTGTCCAGCTAAAATTCGGCGAGCTGGAAATCAATAAAAACATGCTGCTGTGGATCAACGATGCGTTGATGGCGGTGTTTTTTCTGATGGTCGGTCTGGAAGTGAAATATGAGCTGGTGCAGGGCGCGCTTGCCAGTCGCCAGCAGGCCGTGTTTCCGGTTATCGCGGCGCTTGGCGGCATGGTTGCGCCAGCGCTTATTTTCCTGGCGTTTAATTTCCACGATCCGCTGGCGCGTCATGGCTGGGCGATTCCTACCGCAACCGATATCGCTTTTGCGCTTGGCGTGCTCGCGTTACTGGGCAACCGCGTACCGGTCGTCTTAAAAGTGTTTTTGATGGCGCTGGCTATCATTGACGATTTGGGCGCGATCATCATCATCGCCTTTTTCTATACCAGCGATCTGTCCACAACGTCGCTGGCTATCGCGGCGGGAGCCATTGCGGTACTGGCCATTCTTAACGCCTGCAATGTACGGCGTATCGGTGTATATATGCTGGTGGGCGTCATATTGTGGACGGCGGTGCTGAAGTCCGGCGTGCATGCAACGCTTGCAGGGGTTATCGTAGGGTTCTTTGTTCCGCTGCGCGAGAAAGAGGGCGTTTCCCCCTCGCGTCAGCTGATCCATGCGATTCATCCGTGGGTAGGATGGCTGATTCTGCCGCTGTTTGCCTTTGCCAACGCAGGCGTGTCGCTGGATGGCATGTCGCTTACCGGACTTACAGATGTGCTGCCGCTGGGGATTATTGCCGGGCTGTTTATCGGTAAACCTGTCGGAATTACGATATTCTGTTGGCTGGCGCTTCGTCTTGGTCTGGCGCAACTGCCGAAAGGCGCGGTATTCAGGCAAATTATGGCGGTGGGCGTGTTGTGCGGCATTGGCTTTACCATGTCGATATTTATCTCCTCGCTGGCCTTTGGCGATGCGCATGCTGATATGATTGCCTGGAGCAAGCTGGGGATTCTGACCGGTTCCATCGCATCAGCGGTGGTCGGCTATTGTCTGTTACGCACGCGTATCGTACGCACTTAACCGATATGATGAGCAGGGAGGCGAATCATCTATGTCTTACATTAATTACAACCACCTCTACTATTTCTGGCACGTTTATCGGGAAGGCTCCGTCGTTGGCGCGGCGGAGGCGCTCTATCTGACGCCGCAAACCATCACCGGGCAGATCAAAGCGCTTGAGGAGCGGTTGCAGGGCAAGCTTTTTAAGCGTAAGGGCCGGGGGCTGGAGCCCACGGAGCTAGGGGAGCTGGTGTTTCGCTATGCGGACAAGATGTTCACCCTAAGTCAGGAGATGCTCGATACCATCAATTACCGCAAAGAGTCTAACCTGCTGTTTGACGTCGGCATTGCCGATGCGCTCTCCAAGCGCCTGGTCAGCGGTATTCTGGATGCGGCGGTGCAAAATGGCGAGCAAATCCACCTGCGTTGTTTTGAGTCCACCCATGAGATGCTGCTGGAGCAGTTAAGCCAGCACAAGCTCGATATGATAATTTCCGACTGTCCGATTGATTCTACCCAGCAAGAAGGGCTGTTTTCAGTCAAAATCGGCGAGTGCAGCGTGAGTTTCTGGTGCTGCGGGCCGCTGCCGCAAAAACCATTTCCCGCGTGCCTCGAAGAGTGCCGTTTGTTGGTGCCCGGCCGCCGCTCCATGCTTGGGCGCAAGCTGTTGAACTGGTTTACCGCTCAGGGGTTGCAGGTGGAGATTCTCGGCGAGTTTGACGACGCGGCATTGATGAAGGCGTTTGGCGTGGCGCACCATGCGGTGTTTGTTGCTCCAACGCTTTACGCCCACGACTTTTTCCCCGACGAGCGGGTTGTCGAGATTGGGCGAGTGGATAACGTGATGGAGGAGTATCACGCGATTTTTGCCGAGCGGATGATTCAGCACCCGGCGGTGCAGCGCATCTGTAACCGCGATTATTCGCAGCTGTTCGCCACGCCTCAGGCATAAAAAAACCCGCCTTAGCGGGTTTTTTCACAAAGCCAACAAACGGGAGATTAAGCCAGTTTGTTGATCTGCGCGGTCAGGTTAGCCTTATGACGCGCTGCTTTGTTTTTGTGGATCAGACCTTTAGCGGCCTGACGATCCACGAGTGGTTGCATTTCGTTAAATGCTTTCTGCGCAGCTGCTTTGTCGCCAGCTTCAATGGCTGCGTATACTTTCTTGATGAAAGTACGCATCATAGAGCGACGGCTAGCGTTGTGCTTGCGAGCCTTTTCAGACTGAATGGCGCGCTTCTTAGCTGATTTGATATTAGCCAAGGTCCAACTCCCAAATATGATCTATATGGACAATTCAAAGGCCGGGGAATATGCCCTTTTAGCCTTCTTTTGTCAATGGATTTGTGCAAATAAGCGCCGTTAATATACGACGCTCGTTACGTAGTGATGGCGCAGGATTCTAACAGCTTGCGTGTCGCGAATACAGCTTTTCCACCAGAAAAATCGCTCTTCCGGGCAGTTTTTCATACACGCAGGCGGCAGTATGATGAAATCCTTCCCCTTTCTGGCGGGTTAAGTCAATCGTCGGTTAACGTTGCCCGCTGTACAAGGTATAATCCGTCGATTTTCACTGTTTTGAGCCAGACATGAAGCTGATACGCGGCATACATAATCTCAGCCAGGCCCCTTATGGGTGTGTGCTGACTATTGGTAACTTTGATGGTGTTCATCGGGGGCATCAGGCGCTGCTGCAGGGGCTTCGCGAAGAAGGCCGTGCGCTTGGGCTGCCGGTGGTGGTCATGATTTTCGAACCGCAGCCGCTTGAGCTTTTTGCCGGTGAAAAATCCCCGGCGCGCCTGACGCGTCTGCGTGAAAAGCTGCGCTGGCTGGCCAGTTGCGGGGTCGACTACGTGGTGTGCGTGCGCTTTGACCGCCGTTTTGCGGCGCTGACCGCACAAAATTTTGTCAGCGACCTGCTGGTTGATCGTCTCGGTGTGAAATTTCTCGCAGTTGGTGACGATTTCCGCTTTGGTGCTGGTCGCCAGGGCGATTTCTTGTTATTACAGAAGGCCGGAGAAGAGTACGGCTTTGCCGTCGCCAGCACCCGAACCTTTTATGATTGCGGTGCGCGCGTTAGCAGCACGGCGGTGCGTCAGGCACTGGCCGACGATAATCTGGCGCTGGCTGAAACGTTACTCGGCCATCCGTTCAGTATCTCCGGGCGCGTGGTGCACGGCGATGAGCTGGGGCGCACGATAGGTTTTCCGACGGCGAATGTACCGCTTCGTCGTCTGGTTTCCCCGGTAAAAGGGGTCTATGCGGTAGAAGTGGCGGGGTTGGGCGATACTCTGATACCCGGCGTCGCCAATATTGGCACTCGCCCAACGGTCGCAGGCGTACGCCAGCAGCTGGAAGTTCATCTGCTGGACGTTGTAATGGACCTTTACGGACGCCATATAGATGTAATTCTGCGTAAAAAGTTGCGCAACGAGCAGCGCTTTGCCTCCCTTGATGAGCTGAAAGCGCAAATCGCCCGAGATGAGGTGGCGGCCCGGGAATTTTTTGGGCTATCTAAACCGGCTTCTTAAGGCCTGGTAGTATTAATCAAACCGAAATACGGAACCGAGAATCTGATGAGTGACTATAAATCAACCCTGAATTTGCCGGAAACAGGGTTCCCGATGCGTGGCGATCTCGCCAAACGTGAACCGGGGATGCTGGCGCGTTGGACTGATGATGACCTGTACGGCATCATCCGTGCGGCGAAAAAAGGCAAAAAAACCTTCATTCTGCATGATGGCCCTCCCTATGCGAATGGCAGCATTCATATTGGTCACTCGGTTAACAAGATTCTGAAAGACATTATTGTGAAGTCCAAAGGGCTCACCGGTTATGACTCGCCCTATGTGCCGGGTTGGGACTGCCACGGCTTGCCTATCGAGCTGAAAGTTGAACAGCTTATCGGTAAACCGGGCGAAAAAGTGTCTGCCGCCGAGTTTCGCGCCGCCTGCCGTAAATACGCGGCGGAGCAGGTTGACGGCCAGCGTGCCGACTTTATCCGCCTGGGCGTGCTGGGCGACTGGTCGCACCCGTATCTGACCATGGACTTCAAAACCGAAGCCAATATCATCCGCGCGCTGGGCAAAATCATCGGCAACGGTCACCTGCATAAAGGCGCCAAGCCGGTGCACTGGTGCGTTGACTGCCGTTCAGCCCTGGCTGAAGCAGAAGTTGAGTATTACGACAAAACGTCTCCTTCTATCGACGTGGCTTTTACCGGCGTTGATCAGGATGCGCTGAAAGCGAAATTTGGCGTAACCCACGTCAACGGCTCCATTTCGCTGGTTATCTGGACCACCACGCCCTGGACGCTGCCGGCTAACCGCGCTATCTCCCTGTCGCCGGAGTTTGAATACGCGCTGGTGCAGTTAGATGGCAAGGCGCTGATCCTGGCAAAAGATCTGGTCGAGAGCGTGATGAAGCGCATTGGCGTTACCGATTACAGCGTGCTGGGTACGGTCAAAGGTACGGAGCTTGAGCTGCTGCGCTTTGAGCATCCGTTCCTCGGCTTCGACGTACCGGCCATCCTTGGCGATCACGTCACGCTGGATGCGGGTACCGGTGCGGTGCATACCGCGCCTGGCCACGGCCCGGATGACTATGTCATCGGCCAGAAATATGGTCTGGAAACCGCTAACCCGGTAGGCCCGGACGGCACCTATTTGCCGGGTACCTATCCGACGCTTGATGGTGTTAACGTCTTCAAAGCGAACTATATTGTTGTTGAATTGCTGCGTGAAAAAGGCGCGTTGCTGCACGTGGAAAAACTGCTGCACAGCTATCCGTGCTGCTGGCGTCACAAGACACCTATCATTTTCCGCGCGACGCCGCAGTGGTTTATCAGCATGGATCAGAAAGGCCTGCGCGCGCAGTCGTTGCAGGAAATCAAAGGCGTGCAGTGGATCCCGGACTGGGGCCAGGCGCGTATCGAATCTATGGTCGCTAACCGTCCGGACTGGTGTATCTCGCGCCAGCGTACCTGGGGCGTACCGATGTCGCTCTTTGTCCACAAAGAGACTGAAGCGCTGCACCCGCGTACTCAGGAACTGATCGAAGAAGTGGCCAAACGCGTAGAAATGGATGGTATCCAGGCGTGGTGGGATCTCGATCCGCGCGACATCATGGGCGACGACGCCGACAACTATGTCAAGGTGCCGGATACGCTGGACGTCTGGTTCGACTCCGGCTCTACCCATGCGTCCGTCGTGGATGTGCGCCCGGAATTCGCCGGTCACGCTGCGGATATGTATCTGGAAGGCTCGGATCAGCATCGCGGCTGGTTTATGTCTTCGCTGATGATCTCCACGGCGATGAAAGGCAAAGCGCCGTACCGCCAGGTACTGACTCACGGTTTTACCGTTGATGGCCAGGGCCGCAAAATGTCTAAATCCATCGGCAACACCGTGTCGCCGCAGGATGTGATGAACAAACTGGGCGCGGATATCCTGCGTCTGTGGGTCGCTTCTACCGATTACACCGGCGAGATGGCGGTCTCCGACGAGATCCTCAAGCGCGCTGCCGACAGCTACCGTCGTATCCGTAACACCGCGCGCTTTTTGCTGGCAAACCTCAATGGTTTCGATCCGGCAAAAGACATGGTGAAGCCGGAAGATATGGTGGTGCTGGACAGGTGGGCGGTAGGCTGCGCGAAAGCGGCACAGGACGATATCCTGAAAGCCTATGAGTCGTATGATTTCCACGAAGTGGTGCAGCGCCTGATGCGTTTCTGCTCCATCGAGATGGGGTCGTTCTACCTTGATATCATCAAAGACCGCCAGTACACCGCAAAAGCGGATAGCGTCGCGCGTCGCAGCTGCCAGACCGCGCTGTATCACATCGCAGAAGCGCTGGTGCGCTGGATGGCGCCGATTATGTCTTTCACGGCTGATGAAATCTGGGGCTACCTGCCTGGCGAGCGCGAGAAATACGTCTTTACCGGCGAGTGGTACGATGGTCTGTTCGGCCTTGCCGAAACGGAAGCGATGAATGACGCTTTCTGGAGCGAGCTGCTGAAAGTGCGTGGTGAAGTGAACAAGGTCATCGAACAGGCGCGCGCCGACAAGAAAGTGGGCAGTTCGCTGGAAGCTGCGGTAACCCTGTATGCAGAACCTGAGCTGTCGGCGAAGCTGATTGCGCTGGGTGATGAATTGCGATTTGTCCTGTTGACCTCAAGCGCGAAAGTTGACGATTATGCCAACGCAAGCGCACAGGCCCAGCAGAGCGAACTGCTCAAAGGGCTGAAAATCGCTCTGGACAAGGCTGAAGGCGAGAAGTGCCCGCGCTGCTGGCATTACACGACCGATATTGGCCAGGTGGCGGAACACGCAGACATTTGCGGACGCTGTGTAAGCAATGTCGCCGGTGACGGCGAAAAACGTAAGTTTGCCTGATGAGTAAACCGATCTTTTCAACAGGACTGCGCTGGCTGTGGCTGGTGGTGGCCGTGCTGATTATCGATTTGGGCAGTAAATACCTGATCCTCCGGAACTTTGCTCTGGGGGATACGGTGTCGCTGTTCCCGTCGCTCAATCTGCACTATGCGCGTAATTATGGTGCCGCGTTCAGTTTTCTGGCTGACAGCGGCGGCTGGCAGCGCTGGTTCTTCGCCGGTATCGCTATAGGTATCTGCGTGGTGCTGGCGGTGCTGATGTATCGCGCCAAAGCGTCACAAAAACTGAATAATATTGCCTATGCGCTGATTATCGGCGGCGCGCTTGGCAACCTGTTTGACCGTTTATGGCATGGCTTCGTTGTCGATATGATCGATTTTTATGTCGGCAACTGGCATTTTGCTACCTTTAACCTTGCCGATTCCGCAATCTGTGTCGGCGCGGCGCTAATAGTGCTGGAAGGCTTTCTTCCTTCTGGTGCTGCGAAGAAGCAAGCGTAAGCGACTAAAGCGTTGTTGGCCCGGCAGGTGTTTGCGCCGCCGGGCACACTATTCGCGAAAACATAAGAGCAACCTGCATGTCTAAATCCGTACAAAGCGACAGCGCAGTGCTGGTGCACTTCACGCTCAAGCTCGAAGATGGCTCTCTGGCCGAGTCAACCCGCAACAACGGCAAACCTGCGCTGTTTCGCCTCGGCGACGGGTCACTTTCAGAAGGGCTGGAACAACATCTGCTTGGCCTGCAAGCCGGAGAGAAAAAAGTCTTTTCTCTCGAACCGGACGCCGCGTTCGGCACGCCAAGCCCGGACCTGATTCAGTACTTCTCGCGCCGCGAATTTATCGACGCAGGCGAACCCGAGATCGGTGCGATCATGCTGTTTACCGCAATGGACGGCAGCGAAATGCCTGGCGTTATCCGCGAGATCAGCGGCGATTCCATTACCGTGGATTTTAATCACCCGCTGGCAGGCAGAACCGTCCATTTTGATATCGATGTGCTGGAAGTTGATCCGGTACTGGAGGAGCCTGATGCAGATCCTGCTGGCTAACCCGCGCGGTTTTTGCGCCGGAGTCGACCGCGCTATCAGCATTGTTGAAAACGCGCTGGCGATTTACGGCGCGCCAATTTATGTGCGCCATGAAGTGGTGCATAACCGTTATGTCGTCGATAGTCTGCGTGAGCGCGGCGCTATCTTTATTGAGCAAATCAGCGAAGTCCCGGACGGGGCTATCCTGATTTTCTCCGCGCATGGCGTATCGCAGGCGGTGCGTAACGAAGCGAAAAGCCGCGATCTCACCGTATTTGATGCGACCTGCCCGCTGGTCACCAAAGTGCATATGGAAGTCGCGCGAGCCAGCCGCCGCGGGGAAGAGGCGATTCTGATTGGTCACGCCGGGCATCCGGAAGTGGAAGGCACCATGGGCCAGTACAGCAACCCCAAAGGGGGAATGTACCTGGTGGAATCGCCGGAAGATGTTCAGACCCTGAATATTAAAAACGTCGGCAAGCTCTCCTTTATGACGCAAACCACGCTTTCGGTTGATGATACCTCGGATGTGATCGACGCGCTGCGCGCACGTTTTCCGGAGATTGTTGGCCCGCGTAAAGACGATATCTGCTATGCCACCACCAACCGCCAGGAAGCTGTGCGGGCGTTGGCGGAGCAGGCAGAAGTGGTGCTGGTGGTCGGTTCGAAAAACTCCTCCAACTCTAACCGGCTGGCGGAGCTGGCGCAGCGGATGGGTAAATCAGCTTACCTGATTGATGACGCTTCTGATATTCAGCCGCAGTGGGTTAACGGTATCGCCTGCGTCGGCGTGACCGCCGGGGCTTCCGCACCGGATATCCTCGTGCAGAATGTGATTACCCGGCTGCAAGAGCTGGGCGGCGGCGAGGCTATCCCGCTTGAAGGGCGCGAAGAGAACATCGTGTTTGAAGTGCCGAAAGAGCTGCGGGTTGATGTTCGCGAAGTCGAATAGCTTTTTTAATCCACAGATATGCGAAGATGCCAGACTCAGTCTGGCATTTTTTTTATGGAGGAGTTATGCGTCTGCCAATCTTTCTCGACACCGATCCGGGTATCGATGATGCTGTCGCCCTCGCCGCAGCCCTGTTTTCCCCCGAGTTAGAATTGCGGTTGGTCACTACCGTTGCCGGGAATGTCTCGCTGGAGAAAACCACCCGCAACGCGCTGCAACTGCTTCACTTCTGGCAGGCTGCAACGCCGCTGGCGCAGGGCGCAGCCGCACCCTTAGTGCGCCAGCTGCATGATGCGGCGGATGTGCATGGTGAATCGGGGCTTGGCGGCTATGACTTCATTGCGCATCAGCGCCAGCCGTTAGCCATCCCTGCATTTCAGGCGATCCGCGACGCGCTGCTGGCTTCGCCAGAACCGGTCACGCTGGTGACTATTGGCCCGTTGACGAATATCGCGCTGCTGCTGACGCACTATCCCGAATGCCACTTCAATATTCGCCGCCTGGTGATGATGGGCGGCTCCGCCGGGCGCGGCAACTTTACGCCCAATGCCGAGTTTAATATTGCCATCGATCCGGAAGCCGCCGCGCGCGTGTTCACAAGCGGGCTGGAGATAGTGATGTGCGGTCTGGATGTCACCAACCGGGCGACTCTGACGCCTGATTTTTTGGCAACGCTTCCCGAACTGAATAAAACCGGGAAAATGTTGCATGCGCTTTTCAGCCATTATCGCAGCGGCAGCATGGCAACGGGCCTGCGTATGCACGATCTCTGCGCGATCGCCTGGCTGGTTCGCCCAGAGTTGTTCACGCTCAAATCCTGTTTTGTCGCCGTGGAGACTCAGGGGCTTTACACCGCGGGCACCACGGTTGTGGCGACGGCAAGCTCGGCCTGGCGGCGAATGCGCAGGTGGCGCTGGATATTGATATCGACGGGTTTCGCCAGTGGGTCGCGCAAGTACTGGCGCGCGCACCTTAGCGTCATGCCTTTTACTGATATTTCCGGCTGTATATCATTAAATTCTAATTATCGGTGTTTTCGGCTGGTGGCTCCGGCGCGGGCTGGTTAATCTGGAAACGATTCTTACGTATTTTTAACAAAAGAGCACAACTATGCATGATGCACCAATCCGCGTAGCCATCGCGGGCGCGGGCGGTCGTATGGGCCGTCAGCTGATTCAGGCCGCGGTAGAAATGGATGGCGTGGCGCTTGGCGCTGCGCTGGAACGTGAAGGCTCCTCCCTGCTTGGCAGCGATGCGGGCGAACTGGCTGGCGTGGCAAAAACAGGCGTGACGGTACAGAGCAGCCTTGAGGCGGTGAAAGAGGATTTCGACGTATTTATCGATTTCACGCGCCCGGAAGGCACGCTGAATCACCTGGCATTTTGCCAACAGCACCAAAAAGGCATGGTTATCGGCACCACCGGTTTTGATGAGGCGGGCAAGCAGGCTATCGCCCGTGCTGCACAGGATATCGCCATCGTTTTTGCCGCAAATTTTAGCGTCGGCGTGAATGTGATGCTTAAGCTTTTGGAAAAAGCAGCAAAAGTAATGGGTGATTATACGGATATCGAAATCATCGAAGCCCATCATCGCCACAAAGTGGATGCGCCGTCAGGCACGGCGCTGGCAATGGGTGAAGCCATCGCGGCCTCACTGAATAAAGATTTAAGCACCTGCGCGGTTTATGCACGTGAAGGGCATACCGGCGAGCGCGTTCCGGGCACCATTGGTTTTGCTACGGTACGTGCCGGGGATATCGTCGGCGAGCATACCGCACTGTTTGCGGATATTGGCGAGCGCATTGAGATCTCGCACAAGGCTTCAAGCCGTATGACCTTTGCGAAAGGTGCAGTACGATCGGCTTTATGGCTTAAAGCGCATAAAACAGGTCTTTTTGATATGCGTGATGTGCTTGAACTCAACAATTTGTAATATTTATTACCCAGAGTGATGTGGTTGTTGCAGTCTTAATGCATTGATTGCAAAGGGCAA
The DNA here is from genome assembly GCF_052220145.1 of Vagococcus sp. WN89Y. Lineage (NCBI taxonomy): Bacteria > Bacillati > Bacillota > Bacilli > Lactobacillales > Enterococcaceae > Vagococcus > Vagococcus sp. WN89Y. The sequence continues at coordinate 123,911 of NZ_JBQPOM010000011.1, forward strand.
TATTTTATTGCCCTTTTATTTTTCTTCTTTTTGTCTTTTTATCCTCTCTGGCTCTTATTTTTCTAATTTATCTCTATTTTTAATGTGTTTGAAATGAAAATTTTGACCATCTGGTCCACTTTTTTCTGCAAAACGGCAAAATAGAGGGCCTTTTTGATGACGCAAGCGGTTTCCTCGGTGAGTTATTTTGTCTTTTTATCTGTTAAAACGCTTCTACGCGAGAAATGGCGCAAAATAGAAAGAAAAATAGGTGCCAGACGTTGACTTTTGACCGACATATCTCCAGAATGCCGCCGTTTGCCAAAAATCCACGGCCAGCAAATTTGCATTGATTCATGCGCTACAATTGAATTAATATGCAAATAAAGTGAGTGAATATTCTCTGGAGGATGTTTTGATTAAGTCAGCGCTATTGGTTCTGGAAGACGGAACCCAGTTTTACGGTCGGGCCATAGGGGCAACGGGCACGGCGGTTGGGGAAGTCGTTTTCAATACTTCAATGACCGGTTATCAAGAAATCCTCACTGATCCTTCCTATTCCCGCCAAATCGTCACTCTTACTTATCCTCATATCGGCAATGTCGGCACCAACTCCGCTGACGAAGAGTCTTCTCAGGTACACGCACAAGGGCTGGTGATTCGCGACCTGCCGTTGATTGCCAGCAACTTTCGCAGTACCGAAGACCTCTCCTCTTACCTCAAGCGCCATAACATCGTGGCCATTGCTGACATTGATACCCGTAAGCTGACGCGTTTGCTGCGTGAGAAGGGCGCCCAAAACGGCTGCATTATCGCAGGTGATACTGTGGATGCCGCGCTGGCGCTGGAAAAAGCCAAAGCCTTTCCGGGCTTAAACGGTATGGATCTCGCAAAAGAAGTAACCACGGCTCAGCCCTATAGCTGGACGCAAGGCAGCTGGACGCTTTCGGGCGACCTGCCGGAAGCGAAGCCAGAAAGCGAGCTACCGTACCATGTTGTCGCCTACGATTACGGCGCAAAACGCAATATCCTGCGCATGCTGGTGGATCGCGGCTGCCGCCTGACGGTGGTTCCGGCGAAAACTCCGGCGGCGGACGTGCTGAAACTCAACCCGGACGGCATCTTCCTGTCAAACGGTCCAGGCGACCCGGCGCCTTGTGATTATGCCATCGACGCTATTACCGCTTTTCTTGAAACCGATATCCCGGTGTTCGGTATCTGCCTTGGCCATCAGCTGCTGGCGCTGGCCAGCGGCGCGAAGACCGTGAAGATGAAGTTCGGTCACCACGGCGGCAACCACCCGGTGAAAGATATCGATAACAACACCGTAATGATTACCGCCCAGAACCACGGTTTTGCTGTCGATGAGTCCACGCTGCCTGCGAATTTACGTGTTACGCACAAATCGCTGTTCGATGGCACTTTGCAGGGCATTCATCGTACTGATAAACCGGCGTTCAGCTTCCAGGGACACCCGGAAGCCAGCCCCGGCCCGCACGATGCCGCGCCGCTGTTTGACCATTTCATCGCGTTAATTGAGCAATATCGCACTGCCAAATAATCAGGAGAACGAAAGCCATGCCAAAACGTACTGATATAAAAAGCATCCTGATCCTTGGCGCTGGCCCGATTGTTATCGGCCAGGCTTGTGAATTCGACTACTCTGGCGCGCAGGCTTGTAAAGCGCTGCGTGAAGAGGGCTACCGCGTCATCCTGGTGAACTCTAACCCGGCGACGATTATGACCGACCCGGAAATGGCGGACGCGACCTATATTGAGCCGATCCACTGGGAAGTGGTGCGTAAAATCATCGAAAAAGAGCGCCCGGATGCGGTGCTGCCGACCATGGGCGGCCAGACGGCGCTCAACTGTGCGTTAGAGCTGGAGCGCCAGGGCGTGCTGGAAGAGTTTGGCGTCACCATGATTGGCGCCACGGCGGATGCTATCGACAAAGCCGAAGACCGTCGCCGTTTTGATATCGCGATGAAGAAAATCGGCCTGGAAACCGCGCGTTCCGGCATCGCACACACCATGGAAGAAGCGCTGGCCGTCGCGGCTGACGTTGGCTACCCGTGCATTATTCGCCCTTCCTTTACGATGGGCGGCACCGGCGGCGGTATCGCCTATAACCGCGAAGAATTTGAAGAGATTTGCGCCCGCGGGCTGGATCTCTCGCCGACCAATGAGCTGCTGATCGATGAGTCGCTGATTGGCTGGAAAGAGTACGAGATGGAGGTGGTGCGTGATAAAAACGACAACTGCATCATCGTCTGCTCCATTGAGAACTTCGATGCCATGGGCATCCATACCGGCGACTCCATCACCGTTGCGCCAGCACAAACGCTGACCGATAAAGAGTATCAAATCATGCGTAACGCTTCGATGGCGGTGCTGCGTGAGATTGGTGTGGAAACCGGCGGTTCGAACGTGCAGTTTGCGGTGAACCCGAAAAACGGTCGCCTGATTGTAATTGAAATGAACCCGCGCGTGTCGCGCTCCTCGGCGCTGGCATCGAAAGCCACCGGTTTCCCGATTGCGAAAGTCGCGGCGAAACTGGCGGTAGGGTACACGCTGGATGAGCTGATGAACGATATCACCGGCGGGCGTACCCCGGCCTCGTTCGAGCCGTCTATCGACTACGTTGTGACGAAAATCCCGCGCTTTAACTTCGAGAAATTTGCCGGTGCTAACGACCGTCTGACCACGCAAATGAAATCCGTTGGCGAGGTGATGGCGATTGGCCGTACCCAGCAAGAGTCCTTGCAAAAAGCGCTGCGCGGCCTTGAAGTAGGCGCCACTGGCTTTGACCCGAAAGTCAGCCTTGACGACCCGGAGGCGCTGACCAAAATTCGCCGCGAGCTGAAAGACGCTGGCGCTGAGCGTATCTGGTATATCGCTGATGCTTTCCGTGCGGGCCTCTCCGTTGACGGCGTCTTTAACCTGACCAATATCGACCGCTGGTTCCTCGTGCAAATCGAAGAGCTGGTGCGCCTGGAAGAGAAAGTGGCGGAAACCGGCATCAACGGTCTTGATGCTGATTTCCTGCGCAGCCTTAAGCGTAAAGGCTTTGCCGATGCGCGGCTGGCAACGCTTGCTGGCGTGCGTGAAGTGGAAATTCGTAAGCTGCGCGAAAAATATAACCTGCATCCGGTCTACAAACGCGTGGATACCTGCGCGGCTGAGTTTGCCACCGACACCGCTTATATGTACTCCACTTATGAAGAGGAGTGCGAAGCGAACCCGAGCCAGGATCGCGAGAAAATCATGGTGCTTGGCGGCGGGCCAAACCGTATCGGGCAGGGTATCGAGTTTGATTACTGCTGCGTTCACGCCTCGCTGGCGCTGCGCGAAGACGGCTACGAAACCATCATGGTGAACTGTAACCCGGAAACCGTATCGACGGATTACGACACCTCTGACCGCCTCTATTTTGAGCCGGTCACCTTCGAAGATGTGCTGGAAATCGTGCGCATTGAGAAGCCAAAAGGCGTGATTGTGCAGTATGGCGGCCAGACGCCGCTGAAACTGGCGCGTGCGCTGGAGGCCGCGGGCGTGCCGGTTATCGGTACCAGCCCGGACGCGATTGACCGTGCCGAAGATCGCGAGCGCTTCCAGCAGGCGGTAGAACGTCTGAAGCTGAAACAGCCCGCGAACGCGACGGTAACTGCGCTGGAACAGGCCATCGATAAAGCCAAAGAGATTACCTATCCGCTGGTGGTTCGCCCCTCTTATGTGCTGGGCGGGCGCGCGATGGAGATTGTTTACGACGAAGTTGACCTGCGTCGTTACTTTAATACGGCGGTGAGCGTGTCTAACGATGCGCCAGTCCTGCTGGATAAATTCCTTGATGACGCGGTGGAAGTAGATGTGGACGCCATCTGCGACGGCGAAATGGTGCTAATTGGCGGCATTATGGAGCACATCGAACAGGCTGGCGTGCACTCCGGTGACTCCGCCTGTTCGCTGCCGGCCTATACGCTGAGCCAGGAAATTCAGGATGTGATGCGCCAGCAGGTGCAGAAGCTGGCGTTTGAGCTGCAGGTGCGCGGTCTGATGAACGTGCAGTTTGCGGTGAAAGATAACGAAGTCTACCTGATTGAGGTCAACCCACGCGCGGCGCGTACCGTACCGTTTGTCTCTAAAGCCACGGGTGTTGCGCTGGCGAAAGTGGCCGCGCGCGTGATGACCGGCAAAACGCTGGCCCAACAGGGTTATACCAAAGAGGTCATTCCGCCTTATTATTCAGTGAAAGAAGTGGTGCTGCCGTTTAATAAATTCCCCGGCGTTGACCCGCTGCTGGGGCCAGAAATGCGCTCGACCGGTGAAGTGATGGGCGTGGGCCGTACCTTTGCCGAAGCGTTCGCCAAAGCCCAGCTTGGCAGCAACTCGACCATGAAGAAAAAGGGCCGCGCGCTGCTTTCAGTACGTGAAGGCGATAAAGAGCGCGTGGTGGACCTGGCCGCAAAACTGCTTAAACAGGGCTTTGAACTGGATGCGACCCACGGCACGGCAGTGGTACTGGGCGAAGCCGGGATCAACCCACGGCTGGTCAATAAGGTGCATGAAGGGCGTCCGCACATTCAGGACCGTATTAAGAATGGCGAATATACCTATATCATCAATACCACCGCAGGCCGCCAGGCGATTGAAGACTCGAAGCTGATTCGCCGCAGCGCTTTGCAATATAAAGTGCACTACGATACCACCCTGAACGGCGGCTTCGCGACAGCCATGGCGCTGAATGCCGACGCAACCGAGAAAGTGATTTCGGTGCAGGAAATGCACGCGCAAATTAACAAGTAAGTTGTGCCTCCTCGCCCGGTAAGTGCTTGCTTACCGGGTGCTTCTCTCAGAGTGTTCTGCTTTTTCCCCTGACGCCTGCCTGTTCATCTAAAGTTAATTACCAGATGCACAAATACACTGAAAAAGCAGGGAGAAAACCATGCGAAACAAGCTTCTGATGACCTCGATTTTTACTGCTGCAGCACTGTTTACCGTCGCCGGTTGTTCATCGAACCAGGCCGTACATACCACCGATGGACGTACCATTGTGACCGACGGCAAACCGCAGGTCGATGATGATACCGGAATGGTTTCTTATAAAAATGCGGCAACCGGTAAAACCGAGCAGATCAATCGCGATCAGCTGAAAGATATGAACGAGCTGGATAACTAATCAGCCCGTCACGCGGTGGCGCTCGCCACCGCCTCTCTTCAGTCCTCTTTTACAGAATTTCCTTCGCAGATAGTCGTTGTTAGCCATGCCACTAAATGTCTACACTCTGATGAAAAATATCGCAGTGAAAACAGGCTAATCAATGATTCTGATTATTTATGCACATCCTTATCCGCACCATTCGCATGCCAATAAGCGCATGATCGAACACGCCGCAACGCTGGAAGGGGTGGAGATCCGCTCTCTCTATGAACGCTATCCTGACTTTAATATCGACGTTGCCGCCGAGCAGGAAGCGTTATCCCGCGCGGATTTGATCATCTGGCAGCATCCGATGCAGTGGTACAGCGTTCCGCCGCTATTTAAATTATGGCTCGACAAAGTCCTCTCTCACGGCTGGGCTTACGGGCACGGCGGAACGGCGCTGCGCAATAAAAGCGTGATGTGGGCCGTGACCACCGGCGGCGATGAGCGCCACTTTGCGATTGGCGAGCATCCGGGTTTTGATATCCTCGCGCAGCCATTGCAGGCGACGGCGCTCTATTGCGGGCTGAAATGGCTGGCGCCTTTCGTCGTGCATTCGACCTTTGTTTGTGATGACGAAACCTTGCAGGCGACGGCGCGTCATTACAAACAACATTTGCAGTCATTGCTGGAGGTGGCGAATGGATAGCCATTCTTTAATTCAGGCGCTTATCTACCTTGGTTCGGCGGCGCTGATCGTACCGATTGCCGTCCGGCTGGGTTTGGGTTCGGTGCTCGGTTATTTAATCGCCGGAGCGGTGATTGGCCCCTGGGGTTTGCGGCTGGTGACGGACGCCGAATCCATCCTGCATTTTGCTGAAATCGGCGTGGTACTGATGCTGTTTGTCATCGGCCTGGAGCTGGACCCGCAGCGGTTATGGAAACTGCGCACCTCAGTGTTTGGCGGCGGCACCTTGCAAATGGCGAGCTGCGGCCTGTTGCTTGGCCTGTTTTGCGCGCTGCTTGGGTTACCCTGGGCAGTATCGTTACTGATTGGTTTGACGCTGGCGCTCTCCTCGACGGCAATTGCTATGCAAGCGATGAATGAGCGCAATCTGACCACAACGCAGCTGGGGCGCAGCGCATTTTCCGTGCTGCTGTTTCAGGATATCGCCGCAATCCCGCTGGTGGCGATGATCCCTCTGCTGGCATCCAGCGGCGCAACCACCACGCCTGGCGTATTTATGTTGTCGGCACTGAAAGTCGTTGGTGCGCTGGCGCTGGTCGTTCTGCTGGGGCGTTTCGTTGCGCGCCCGGCTTTGCACTTTGTTGCCCGCTCCGGCCTGCGGGAAGTTTTCTGTGCCGTTGCGCTGTTTTTGGTGTTTGGCTTTGGTCTGTTACTGGAAGAAGCCGGGCTATCAATGGCAATGGGCGCGTTTCTTGCCGGGGTGCTGCTCGCCAGCTCCGAATACCGTCATGCGCTGGAGAGCGATATCGAACCCTTTAAAGGGTTGCTGCTGGGGCTATTTTTTATCGGCGTGGGGATGTCGATAGACTTCGGGACGCTGGTTACGCATCCGCTGCGCATTCTGACTATGTTGGTTGGATTCCTGGTAATAAAAAGCCTGGTGTTGTGGGTGATTGCCCGGCCTCTCGCCGTTCCTCGCAAGCAGGGTTTATGGCTTGCGGCGTTGCTGGGGCAGGGGAGCGAATTTGCTTTTGTTGTCTTTGGCGCAGCGCAAACGGCACAAGTGCTGGACGGTGAATGGGCGAAGGCGCTAACGCTGACGGTGGCGCTGTCGATGGCGGCCACGCCGCTGCTGCTGGTGCTGCTGACCCGCCTTGAGCGCAGCGATAAGCAGGAGCGTGAAGCCGATACGATCGATGAAGAAGAAGCCCGCGTCATTATTGCGGGGTTCGGGCGTTTTGGTCAGATAGCCGGGCGTCTTCTGCTCTCAAGCGGCGTCAAAATGGTCGTACTCGATCATGATCCTGACCATATCGAAACGCTGCGTAAGTTTGGTATGAAGGTGTTCTATGGCGACGCCACGCGCGTGGATTTACTCGAATCGGCAGGGGCTAAGCGTGCGGAAATACTGATTAATGCTATCGACGATCCTGAGACGAGCCTGCAACTGACAGAGATGGCACAGCACGCCTATCCACATCTGCGTATTATTGCCCGCGCCCGCGATGTCGATCACTACATCCGCTTGCGCCAGGCCGGTATTGAGAAACCCGAGCGTGAAACCTTCGAGGCGGCGCTGCGCCTGGGGCGGCAGGCGCTGGAAGGGCTGGGGCTTGGCGCCTATGAAGCGCGGGAGCGGGCCGATCATTTCCGCCGTTTTAATATGCGCATGGTCGAAGAGATGGCCGAGGTGGAGAACAGTACCCAGGCGCGTGCTGCGGTGTACAAACGCACCAGTACGATGCTGACGGAAATCATCGCAGAAGACCGTGCGCATCTGTCGCTGACTCAGCAGCATGGCTGGCAAGGGACGGAAGAAGGAAAGCACACCGGCAGTCCGGCCGATGAACCCGAGGTAAAACCGCAGGCGTGAGTGAGTAACTGGCTGATTCGCACAGGCTTCCTCAGCGGGAGATACGGAGCATCGCCCGCTTTGCGAAAAATTTTCCTGGTATTTAGTGTGCCCCTTGTCGACGAAGGATTACGCTTTACGTATAGTGGCGACAATTTTTTATGCTTCCGGGAATGAAAAAATGATCAGTCTGATTGCGGCGTTAGCGGTAGATCGCGTGATCGGTATGGAAAACGCCATGCCGTGGAACTTACCTGCCGATCTCGCCTGGTTTAAACGCAATACGCTTAACAAGCCTGTTGTGATGGGGCGCCTGACGTGGGAGTCCATTGGCCGCCCGCTGCCGGGGCGCAAAAATATTGTCTTAAGCAGCCAGCCGGGTAGTGACGATCGCGTAACATGGGTGAAATCCGTGGATGAAGCGATTGCGCAATGCGGTGACGCCCAGGAGATTATGGTGATTGGCGGCGGTCGCGTTTATGAGCAGTTCCTGCCGAAGGCGAAACGGCTTTATCTGACGCATATTGACGCGGAAGTGGAAGGCGATACCCATTTCCCGGATTACGATCCGGACGAATGGGAATCCGTGTTCAGCGAGTTCCACGATGCGGATGCGCAGAACTCGCACAGCTACTGCTTTGAAATCCTCGATCGCAGGTAATCAATCATTCCCCGGCGTTGTTGCGCCGGGGAGATGATTTAAGAGGCGATCGCCTCGTCATCAACATCCATCTGGCGGTTTGACGGCTGCACAAAGACAGCTTTATCTTCCCAGCGCAGGCAGGTCAGCACGCCTCCCCAGCAGCAGCCGGTGTCCAGCGCGTAAATACCTTCCGGCGTACCGGTTCCTTCCAGCGACGCCCAGTGACCAAAAGCGATGCTGTACTCTTGCGCCACCGGCCCCGGCAGTAAAAACCAGGGTTTCAGCGGCGCAGGGGCGTTTGCCGGTACATCTTTGCAGTACATATCAAGCTGCCCGTTCGGGAAGCAATAACGCATGCGGGTCAGAGCATTGGTGATAAAACGCAGGCGCGCAAGCCCGCTCAGCTCCGTTGACCAGTGGTTCGGCAGGTCGCCATACATGGCATCAAGGAACAGCGGATAGGAAGCGCTCGCCAGTACGGCTTCGACATCGTGGGCGCATTTTTTCGCGGTTTCCAGATCCCACTGCGGTGTAATACCGGCGTGTGCCATCACCAGCTTTTTCTCTTCATCCACCTGCAGCAGCGGCTGGCGGCGCAGCCAGTTGATGAGCTCGTCGGCATCGGGCGCTTCGAGCAGCAAATTTAGCCTGTCTTTTGGCTTATTGCGGCTGATCCCGGCAAAGACGGCCAGCAAATGCAAATCGTGATTACCCAGCACGATGCGTGCGCTGTCGCCCAGCGATTTGACAAAACGCAGCACATCCAGCGAGCCAGGCCCACGGGCGACCAAATCGCCGGTTAACCACAGCGTATCTTTCTCAGGTGAAAACGACACCTGTTTTAGTAATGCGAGCAGTTCATCATAACAACCATGAATGTCGCCAATCAGATATGTAGACATGTATTAATGGATCGATGTTGGAACGGCGAGACGAAAGACCGGAATAGCGATGCGAAACGCTGTACCCTGCGCATCGATCATTTCGTAATGGCCTTGCATGGTGCCCAGCGGCGTTTCGATAACTGCGCCGCTGGTGTATTGGTATTCGCCGCCCGGCTCGATGTGCGGCTGGACGCCGACCACCCCTTCGCCCTGAACTTCCGTTTCGCGGCCATTTCCATTAGTGATAAGCCAGTAGCGGCTGAGGAGCTGAACAGGCGATCGCCCCAGGTTGCGGATGGTGATGGTGTAAGCAAAAACATAGCGCTCGTTATCCGGAGCGGATTGCGACTCAATGTAAATGCTTTGCACTTGTACACAAACGCGGGGCGAATTGATCATGGCTTAATTCTCCTTCGGAGGCGCATTATCAGTCAGGTAGTTCGCTAACTGACAATATTGCGCTACAGAAATATTTTCCGCACGCATCGAAGGGCTGATACCCAACGACGTTAACACCTCAACGGTAAACACGTTGCCAAGGCTGTTACGAATGGTTTTACGCCGCTGGTTGAACGCTTCGGTGGTGATACGGCTCAACACGCGAATATCTTTAACCGGATGTGGCATGGTTGCGTGCGGTACCAGACGAACCACGGCTGAATCTACTTTCGGCGGCGGCGCAAAGGCGGTTGGCGGCACTTCGAGCACCGGGATAACCTGGCAGTAATATTGCGCCATCACGCTTAATCGACCATACGCTTTACTGTCTGGCCCTGCAACCAGACGATTTACCACCTCTTTTTGCAGCATAAAATGCATGTCTGCGATGGCATCAGTATAGCTAAAGAGATGAAACATTAATGGCGTGGAGATGTTATAGGGCAGGTTGCCAAACACACGCAGCGGCTGGCCGAGCGTTTTCGCCAGCTCGCCAAAGTTCATGGTCATTGCGTCCTGCTGATAGATAGTCAGTTTCGGCGCAAGGAACGGATGCGTTTGCAGGCGTGCGGCCAGATCGCGGTCAAGCTCGATAACCGTCATCTTATCTAAGCGCTCGCCAACCGGCTCGGTCAGCGCGCCGAGGCCGGGGCCGATTTCGACCATTGCCTGGCCTTTTTGCGGATTGATAGCCGAAACGATGCTGTCTATCACGAACTGATCGTGGAGGAAGTTCTGTCCGAAACGTTTGCGGGCTAAATGGCCCTGATGGACTCGATTATTCATTGAATATTAACAATCATTTTGATGGCGAGATTAAGCGCCGTAATAAAACTGCCGACATCCGCGCTTCCCTGGCCCGCGAGACTGAGCGCGGTACCATGGTCAACGGATGTTCGAATAAAGGGTAAACCGAGGGTGATATTCACGCCGCGGCCAAAGCCCTGGTATTTTAGCACGGGCAGGCCCTGATCGTGGTACATCGCCAGCACCGCATCGGCATTATCGAGATATTTCGCCTGAAATAACGTGTCGGCAGGGAGCGGCCCGCTCAGATTCATCCCGCGCGCGCGCATTTCATCAAGCACAGGAATGATAGTATCGATCTCTTCTGTGCCCATGTGCCCGTTTTCACCGGCGTGCGGGTTTAAACCGCAGACGAGAATATGCGGCTGGCTAATACCAAACTTACGTTGTAAATCCCCGTGCAGGATGGTGATAACGTCGCGCAGCAAAGCGGGGGTGATGGCATCGGCCACTGCTCTGAGCGGCAGATGGGTGGTGGCCAGCGCCACGCGCATTGCTTCGGTGGCAAGCATCATCACGACTTTCGGCGCGCCAGAACGCGCTTCAAAAAACTCGGTATGGCCGGTAAACGGCATCCCCGCATCGTTAATCACCCCTTTGTGCACCGGGCCTGTGACCAGCGCGGCGAACTCATGGTTCAGGCAGCCATCGCAGGCGCGGGCAAGGGTATCAACCACGTAAGGGCCGTTGAGCGGAGTCAGGGTGCCGGGGATAACGGGCGCGCGCAAAGAGACGGGCAGCACGGTAAGCGTACCGGCCTGTTGCGCCTGCGGGGCAAGAGAAGGGGTGTACTCGCGCAGTTGCAGCGGCAGACCGAGCAGCTTCGCCCGGTCTGTGAGTAGCGTTGCATCGGCACAGACCACCAGTTCAACCGGCCAGTCGCGCTGGGCGAGCTGAACCACCAGATCCGGACCAATCCCGGCGGGTTCGCCGGGCGTGATCGCGATACGCTGCGTTTTCATTAGTTGCTCAGAATTTTCACGTAAGCGCTGGCGCGTTGCTCCTGCATCCAGGTTGCTGCTTCTTCTGAGAACTTACGGTTCATCAACATACGATAAGCGCGGTCTTTTTGCGCTGCATCGGTTTTATCTACCCGGCGAGTATCCAGCAGTTCAATCAGATGCCAGCCGAAAGAGGAGTGTACCGGCGCGCTAACCTGGCCACGGTTGAGCTTCATCAACGCATCGCGGAAGGCCGGATCGTAGATATCTACCGCAGCCCAGCCCAGATCGCCGCCCTGGTTCGCAGAGCCTGGATCCTGAGAGAACTGTTTCGCGGCGTCAGCAAAAGTCATTTTGCCGCTTTTGATATCTGCGGCGATCTGCTCGATCTTCACGCGAGCCTGCTCGTCGCTCATGATCGGTGACGGTTTCAGCAGGATATGACGCGCGTGAACTTCAGTCACAGAGATGTTCTGGCTCTGACCACGCAAATCATTCACTTTCAGAATGTGGAACCCAACGCCGGAGCGGATCGGGCCAAGTACGTCGCCTTTTTTCGCCGTGCTCAGCGCCTGCGCGAAGATGCTCGGCAGTTCCTGAATGCGGCCCCAGCCCATCTGGCCGCCCTTCAGCGCCTGCTGGTCAGCGGAATAGGTGATCGCCAGCTTGCCGAAATCGCCGCCGTTACGGGCCTGTTCAACAATGGAGCGCGCCTGAGTTTCTGCATCGTTGACTTGCGCAGACGTTGGGTTTTCCGGCAGCGGGATGAGGATATGGCTCAGGTTCAGCTCGGTATTCGCATCGTTTTGATTACCGACCTGCTGCGCGAGGGTTTCGACTTCCTGCGGCAGAACGGTGACGCGACGGCGCACTTCGTTATTACGCACTTCAGAGATGATCATCTCTTTGCGGATCTGGTTACGGTAGGTGCTGAAATTCACCCCGTCGTAGGCCAGACGGCTGCGCATCTGATCCATCGTCATGTTGTTTTGTTTGGCGATGTCGGCAATGGCGGCATCAAGCTGCTCGTCCGTCACCGTAACGCCCATTTTGCTGCCCATTTGCAAAATGATTTGATCCATGATCAGTCGCTCAAGGATCTGATGGCGCAGCGTGGCATCATCGGGTAACTGTTGACCCGCCTGGCCAGCCTGAGCTTTTACCGATTGCATCAAACCATCAACGTCACTTTGCAGGACTACGCCGTTATTGACGACCGCAGCGACTTTATCGACAACCTGAGGCGCGGCGAAACTGGTATTCGCAACCATAGCGATACCGAGAAGCAGCGTTTTCCAGTTCTTCATACCTTTTCCATTTCAATTAACCGCAATGCGGATTACGTTGCAAATCAAGCAGATCACATTGTGCTACTGTACGGCAGAATATTCGAACGCAGCATTTGTTGCGTTCCTAAACCGTAGTTGGAGCTCAGACCGCGTAACTCAATGTTGAAACCAATGACTTTGTCATACTTGCTTTGGTCATCTTCCCAACCGTTAATTTTGCGCTCATAACCCACGCGAATCGCATAACAGCAGGAGTTATATTGCAAACCGACCATCTGATCGGCGGGTTTGCGGGTGTTAGTGTCGAAATAGTAAGCGCCCACCACCGACCAGCGATCGGCAATCGGCCAGCTTGCTACTGTGCCCACCTGCGAAATCCCTTCTTTATACCGCTCCGATGTAGCGAAGTTCGGCAGCGTCGCCTGAATATACTGCGGGCTGGCATAACGGTAGTTCAACTGCACCAGACGGTCTTCATCACGGCGATACTCCAGCGATGAACTGCTGTTGGCGATGTTGTTTAAGCGGGTGTCATACTGCACCCCGCCGCGCAGACCCCAGCGATCGGAGATGCGCCAGTACGTATCGCCCGCCCACACCAGCGAACCTGTTTTGTTGTCTTTCTCCCATTGAATATTGTCATCACCGGTCCGCGACTCGGTGAAATAGTAGATTTGACCAACAGAAACATTAAAACGTTCAACTGCCGCATCATCATATATGCGGGTGCTCACACCGGTGGTGACCTGGTTTGCTGACGCGATGCGGTCAAGACCGCCGTAGGTGCGGTCGCGGAACAGGCCGCTGTAGTCCGATTGCAGCAGGGCAGAGTCATAGTTATTGATGCTGCTCTGGTCGCGATACGGAACATACAGGTACTGTACGCGCGGCTCCAGCGTCTGGGTATAGCCCGACGCCCAGTCCATATTGCGCTCGAACACCATCTTGCCGTCAACCTTAAACTGCGGCATCACGCGGTTTACGGAGTCTTTTAACTGGTTAGCTGATTCCAGTAAGTTTGCGTTTTGACGCGCAGCATATTCACGATAGTTATTCAGGTTAGTTTGCTGATAGTGCGTCGCCAGCATTTTCACTTCGGTGTTCAGGCTGGCCCAGTCATTGGAGACCGGCAAACTCAGCGTCGGTTCCAGATGCACACGCGTGGCTTCCGGATAGTTCGAACTGGTATTGGTAAAGTGCACCGCCTGACCATACACATGCATGTCAAACGGCCCCAAATCGTTCTGATACCAGTTCACATCCAGCTGCGGTTCTGCGGCATAGGAGTTGCTGTTCTCACGGTTAAACACCTGGAACTGCTTGGTGGAGACCGTGGCGTTAAAGTTTTGCAACGCATAGCCAACGCTAAATTTCTGCGTTGCGTAGCCATCGGTACTGGAACCGTATTTGGAATCAAAGTCGTTGAAGTAATACGGGTCGCTGACTTTGGTGTAGTCAACGTTAAAGCGCCACACCTGATCCATCACGCCCGCATGTTGCCAGTAGAACAGCCAGCGATGACGATCGCCTTCGGAAGGATACTCGTTGCTGTAGACCTTATCAGAAGGCAGATAATCAAACTCTACCAGGCCCTGGCCTGCCTGCGTCAGGTAGCGGAACTCGTTCTGCCACTGCACGTTACCGCGCTTATGCATATAGTGCGGCGTAATGGTGGCATCGAAGTTCGGCGCGATGTTCCAGTAATAGGGCAGATAGAACTCAAAATAGTTTTTCGAGCTGTATTTTGCATTTGGGATCAGGAAACCTGAGCGGCGCTTGTCGCCGACCGGCAGCTGCAAATAGGGGCTGTAAAATACCGGCACCGGGCCAAGCTTAAAACGCGCGTTCCAGATTTCGGCAACCTGCTCTTCGCGATCGTGGATAACTTCGCTACCGACCACGCTCCAGGTATCAGAACCCGGCAAACAGGAGGTGAACGAGCCGTTTTCCAGGATGGTGTAGCGGTTTTCGCCGCGCTGTTTCATCAGGTCTGCTTTACCGCGCCCCTGACGGCCCACCATCTGATAATCTCCTTCCCAGACGTTGGTGTCTTTGGTGTTGAGATTCGACCAGCCTTTCGGACCTTTCAGGATGACCTGATTATCGTCATAGTGCACATTACCCAACGCATCCACTGTGCGTACCGGTTCCGTCTGACCTTCGGCCAGCTGCTGATGGAGCTGCACCTCGTCAGCCTGCAAGCGACTATTTGCCTGATTGATATCGACATTGCCAGTAAAGACGGCGTTGTCGGGATAGTCGCCCTGTGCGTGATCGGCGGTAATGGTCACCGGCAAATCATTGGTATCGCCCTGCACCAGCGGGCGATTGTAGCTGGGAACGCCAAGCATACATTGCGAGGCAAGATCGGCTGCCATCCCTTGCTGACTGTAGAGAGCAGAGCCAATCATGGTGGCCAGGAGGGTGGGGATACGTTTTTTCATACGTTGTATTTGTTGTTCCGTCATCTGTGGCTTTACGCTGGCAAACGGTCTGAGACTAACTTACTCACCATTGCAACGCTAGTGTTAATGCTGCCCTCACGCGCCAGGCATGCGAAGACTGCGCCTGTGCACGGCATTGAATGACGGGTATGATAAAGCAAATTTTAGCCGACGGCATGACGATTTGGGGAGTATATGCAGTATTGGGGAAAAGTGGTTTGTGTGGTGCTTGCGCTTTTCATGGGCGGCGGCTTTTGGGGCGCGGTTCTCGGGCTGATTATCGGGCATATGTTTGATAAGGCTCGCAGCCAAAAAATGGCGTGGTTTGCGAACCAGCGCGAACGCCAGACGCTCTTTTTTGCCACCACGTTTGAGGTGATGGGGCATCTGACCAAAGCAAAGGGGCGCGTCACCGAAGCAGACATCCAGGTCGCCAGTCTGTTTATGGACAGGTTGAACCTGCATGGCGAGTCGCGCACGGCGGCGCAGCAGGCGTTTCGCGTCGGCAAGGCGGATAACTACCCGCTACGCGATAAGATGCGCCAGTTTCGCAGCGTCTGCTTCGGGCGCTTTGATTTGATTAGGATGTTTCTGGAAATTCAAATCCAGGCGGCGTTTGCCGACGGTTCGCTGCATCCCAGCGAGCGCGCCGTGCTGTACGTTATCGCTGAAGAGTTAGGCATCTCTCGCGTGCAGTTCGATCAGTTCCTGCGCATGATGCAGGGCGGCGCGCAGTTTGGTGGGGGGTATCAGCAGCAGCAGGCTGGTGGCGGCTGGCAGCAGGCGCAGCGCGGGCCAACGCTGGAGGATGCCTGCAACGTGCTGGGTGTGAAAGCCTCTGACGATGCGACGACCATCAAGCGCGCTTACCGTAAACTTATGAGCGAGCATCACCCTGATAAACTGGTGGCGAAAGGACTGCCGCCGCAGATGATGGAGATGGCAAAACAAAAAGCGCAGGAAATTCAAAAAGCCTACGAGCTGATTCGTGAGCAGAAGGGTTTTCGTTAAAGCGTAAATCCCCCGACCGCGAGGGCGGGGGAGAGCGTCAGAAATCCACCGGCGCTTTAAACGTCATGCTGTTACCGAACGCCGGATGGGTGATGGTCAGCGTCTGGGCATGCAGCAGCAAACGCGGGGCCAGCGCCAGCACCTCCGGCGGCGCATAAAACCGGTCGCCAAGGATTGGGTGCCCCAGTGCCAGCATATGCACGCGCAGCTGGTGCGAGCGCCCGGTGATAGGCTTGAGAAGCACGCGGGATGTGCCATCGTCATCACGCGACAGCACCTGGTACTCGGTTTGCGCCGCTTTGCCGGTTTCATAACACACTTTCTGCTTCGGGCGGTTTGGCCAGTCGCAGATGAGCGGTAAATCCACCAGCCCTTCGTCTTTTTCCACATGCCCCCAGACCCGCGCCAGGTACTGCTTTTTCGGCTCGCGCTCGCGAAACTGGCGCTTCAGTTCACGCTCGGCGGCTTTGGTGAGGGCAACCACAATCACGCCGCTGGTCGCCATATCCAGACGGTGCACCGACTCGGCCTCGGGAAAGCCGCGCTGGATGCGCGACATGATGCTGTCTTTATGCTCTTCAAGACGCCCCGCTACGGACAACAAACCGCCAGGCTTGTTGACCACCATAATGTGCGCATCCTGATAGAGGATCACCAGCCACGGCTCCTGCGGCGGATTGTATGTTTCCATCATCCTGGGCGGCTCCGTTATTGATGCGTCACGACGATAAGACGCAGCGCATCCAGTCGCCAGCTTGCCTGGGCCAGGCTTTCCATCACCTGCTGGCGATTGCTTTCAATGGCCTCCAGCTCGTCGTCACGGATGTTCGGGTTCACCGCCTTTAATGCTTCCAGGCGCGACAGCTCGCCGGAGAGCTTGTCATCCGCTTCCTGACGCGCCGCCTCAATCAGCGCCTGTGCCGCATCGCCAACCAGTTGCTCGCCTTTTTGCAGGATACTGTGGACTTCCTGCTGCACCGCATTGACCAGTTTGCTGCCGGTATGGCGGTTGACGGCGCTGAGCTGGCGGTTAAAGGTTTCGAACTCGACCTGGCCTGCCAGGTTGTTGCCGTTTTTATCCAGCAGCAGGCGGATAGGCGTCGGCGGCAGGAAACGGTTCAACTGTAGCTGTTTCGGCGCCTGCGCTTCCACAACGTAGATAAGCTCCAGCAGCAGCGTGCCGACGGGCAGCGCTTTATTTTTCAATAAAGAGATAGTGCTGCTGCCGGTGTCGCCGGAGAGGATCAGATCCAGACCGTTGCGGATGAGCGGGTGCTCCCAGGTGATAAACTGCGCGTCCTCGCGGGACAGCGCCACGTCGCGATCGAAGGTGATGGTGCAGCCATCTTCCGGCAGGCCGGGGAAGTCCGGCACCAGCATATGATCCGATGGCGTCAGCACAATCATATTCTCGCCGCGATCGTCCTGGTTGATACCGACGATATCAAACAGGTTCATGGCGAAACTGATAAGCGCAGTGTCATCATCCTGCTCGGCAATGCTGTCCGCCAGCGCCTGGGCTTTTTCGCCACCGTTGGAGTGGATCTCCAGCAGGCGGTCGCGCCCCTGCTCCAGCTGTGCTTTCAGCGCATCGTGCTGCTCACGGCAGGACTTAATCATCTCCTCAAAGCCGTCGGTATTTTCCGGCGCGGCCAGGTAGTTAATCAGCGTATCGTGCACGCTGTCATAAATGGCGCGCCCGGCCGGGCAGGTGTGCTCGAACGCATCCAGCCCTTCGTGATACCAGCGCACCAGCACGGATTGCGCGGTTTTTTCCAGGTAAGGCACGTGGATCTGGATATCGTGCGCCTGACCGATTCGGTCCAGACGCCCGATGCGCTGCTCCAGCAGGTCCGGGTTAAACGGCAGGTCAAACATCACCAGATGGCTGGCAAACTGGAAGTTGCGGCCCTCAGAACCGATTTCCGAACACAGCAGCACCTGCGCGCCGCTGTCTTCTTCGCTAAACCAGGCGGCAGCGCGGTCACGTTCAATAATTGACATCCCTTCGTGGAACACCGCCGCACGGATGCCTTCACGCTCGCGCAGCACCTGCTCCAGTTGCAGCGCCGTGGCGGCTTTCGAGCAGATGACCAGCACTTTTTGCGAGCGATGGCTGGTCAAATAGCCCATCAGCCACTCGACGCGCGGATCAAAGTTCCACCAGGTGCCGCTGTCGCCTTCAAACTCCTGGTAAATCTGCTCAGGGTAGAGCATATCGCGGGCGCGCTCTTCCATGCTTTTGCGCGCGCCCATAATGCCGGAGACTTTAATCGCGGTCTGGTACTGGGTCGGCAGCGGCAGCTTAATGGTGTGCAGCTCGCGTTTCGGGAATCCTTTGACGCCATTACGCGTGTTTCGGAACAGCACGCGGCTGGTACCGTGACGGTCCATCAGCATGGCTATCAGCTCCTGGCGCGCCTCTTCTGCGCTGTCGTGGTTGCTGTTAGCCGCCTGCAACAGCGGTTCGACATCCTGCTCGCCAATCAAATCGCTGAGGGTATTGAGCTCGTCATTGCTCAGATGCTTGCCTGCCAGCAACATCGCTACCGCATCAGCGACGGGACGGTAATTTTTCTGCTCCTCGACAAACTGATCGAAATCATGAAATCGGTTCGGATCGAGCAGGCGCAGGCGGGCAAAGTGGCTCTCCATACCGAGCTGCTCCGGCGTTGCGGTCAGCAGCAAAATGCCCGGCACGCGCTCGGCCAGCTGCTCGATAGCCAGGTATTCGCGCCCCGGCTGGTTTTCGCTCCACACCAGGTGATGGGCTTCGTCGACCACCAGCAGATCCCACTCGGCATCGCACAGATGCTCCAGGCGCTGCTTGCTGCGACGCACAAAATCGAGCGAACAAATCACCAGCTGTTCCGTCTCGAAAGGGTTGTCCGTATCGTGCTGCGCTTCGGCGTAACGCTCGTCATCAAACAGAGCAAAACGCAGGTTGAAGCGACGCAGCATTTCAACCAGCCACTGGTGTTGCAGGGTTTCCGGCACGACGATCAGCACGCGCTGCGCTGCGCCTGAGAGCAGCTGCTGATGCAGAATCATCCCGGCTTCAATGGTTTTACCAAGACCGACTTCGTCAGCCAGCAGTACGCGCGGCGCATGGCGGCGGCCCACGTCGTGGGCGATATGCAGCTGATGGGGAATCAGGTTAGTACGCTGGCCGCGCAGGCCGCTCCAGGGCATACGGTACTGCTCGCTCTGATATTTGCGGGCGCGAAAACGCAGGGAAAAACGATCCATACGGTCGATTTGCCCGGCGAACAGGCGATCCTGCGGTTTGCTGAACACCAGTTTGCTGTCGAGCAGCACTTCGCGCAGCATGACGCCGCTTTCCTGTGTGTCCTGACGGGTGCCGATGTAAGCAAGCAGACCGTTTTCCTCTTTTACTTCTTCTACGGTTAACTGCCAGCCTTCATGGCTGGTGATTGTGTCGCCAGGATTAAACATCACGCGTGTAACCGGCGAATCGCTGCGGGCATATAAACGATTCTCACCGGTGGCAGGAAAAAGCAAGGTGACCGTGCGCGCGTCGATTGCGACGACCGTTCCTAGTCCAAGCTCGCTTTCCGTATCGCTTATCCAGCGTTGACCAAGTGTAAAAGGCATAAATGAACTCTATATCTCAGATTGCAGGCAATAGTTCGTCTCCGCCAGAGGAGAGGCGGGCGTAAAAAATTTGGGTCAGGAAAAAGGAGGGCGCTATGGTACTGGATGACATTCCATTCGTCACTATCCGCGCTACCCATTGTGTTTTATGCGGCAAAATTATTGGCTCAAACACTCTGTTCATCCGTGAACCCGTCTCTGTAGAGCCGCAGCATCAGTACTTACGGCCCGGGCATCGTTCGCCGGTGCACGACAACGCAAAACCTTACGTGCAATCCGCTTTGTGCTGCAGTATCAAAACAAACCTAGCTGCCCGGTAAGTAGTGTAGCAAAATCGTCGTCCATGAAAGGGAGAATTCCATCGGCCACCGGCTGAAGCTGTTTTGTCAGATAGTGATCGTAATCCAGCGGCGAGCGCTGGTAATCCACCGGTTCCGGGCCGCTGGTGGTCCAGACGTATTTAATCGTGCCGCGATTTTGATACTGCGCCGGGCGGCCTCGCTTGCGGTTTTCTTCATCGGCAAGCCTTGCTGCGCGCACATGCGGCGGCACATTGCGCTCGTACTCCGCCAGCGCCCGGCGCAGGCGCTTGCGGTATATGAGCTGTTCGTCCAGCTCGCCTGCCATCAGGCTGGCGATGGTTTCCCGCACATAGTCCTGATAAGGCTCGTTACGAAAGATGCGCAGGTAGAGCGCCTGCTGAAACTGCTGCGCCAGCGGCGTCCAGTCGGTGCGCACCGTTTCCAGCCCTTTAAAGACCATGCGCTGATTATCCCCTTCCTGAATCAGCCCGGCGTAGCGTTTCTTGCTACCGAGCTCGGTGCCGCGAATGGTTGGCATCAAAAAGCGGCAAAAATGGGTTTCAAACTCCAGCTCCAGCGCGCTTTTCAGCCCCTGTTCCTGTAAATGCGCCGCCCACCAGCCGTTCACATGCTCAACCAGCGACCTGCCGATGCGTGCGGCCTCTTCTTCGCTGTGCGCCTTTTTTAACCAGACAAATGTTGAGTCGGTATCGCCGTAAATCACGTCATAGCCCTGCGCTTCAATCAGCGCTTTGGTCTGGCGCATGATCTCATGACCGCGCATGGTTATCGATGAGGCGAGACGCGGATCGAAAAAGCGGCAGGCGCTGGTGCCGAGCACGCCGTAAAAGGCGTTCATAATAATCTTTAGCGCCTGCGACAGCGGTTTATTGCCCTGACGTTTCGCCTCATCGCGCCCGTGCCAGATCTGGCTGACGATTTGTGGCAGGCAATGCGTGCTGCGGGAAAACCAGGCGCCGAGAAACCCTTCGGTACTGTGCTGCGTGTCCGGCTGCGCCATGCCTTCTACCAGCCCTACCGGGTCGATAAGAAAGGTGCGAATAATCGACGGGTAGAGGCTTTTGTAATCCAGCACCAGCACCGAATCATACAACCCGGGGCGCGAGTCCATCACATAACCGCCGGGGCTGGCCTGCGGCGGGACGTCTCCCAGGTTTGGCGCGACATACCCTGCCCGGTGCATACGCGGGAAATAGAGGTGGCTGAATGCGGCAACCGAGCCGCCGTGGCGGTCTACCGGCAGGCCGTTCACCGTGGCGCGCTCCAGCAGAAATGGCATGATCTCGGTTTTATGAAAAATGCGCGTCACCAGTTCGCAATCTTTCAGGTTATAGGTGGCGAGCGCCGGTTTATCTTCTGCGAAGCGTCTGTCGATTTCATCCATCCGATCCCACGGATTATCAATCGCTTTTCCTTCGCCAAGCAGCTCTCTGGAGACCGCTTCCAGCGAGAAAGAGGAGAAATTCCAGAACGCGGATTTCAGCGCTTCGATACCGTCAATAATCAGCCTGCCGGTAGCCTGCGCAAAAAAGACGCCGTTTTTAAAACCGTGCTCGCGCCACTCCAGCTCGCTGCCCTGGCGGCCTAATGTCAGCGGCACGCGGTAGCGCTCGGCGCTTTTTTGCAATACGCGCAGATCGAACTGCACCAGATTCCAGCCGATGATGACGTCCGGGTCGTGGCGGGCGAACCAGGCGTTGAGCTTCTCAAGCAATTGCGGGCGGCTCGCCACATATTCCAGCTCGAAGTCCAGCACCTGCGTGCTGGCGGTTTCCGGCCCCAGCATATACACCGTGCGCTGGCCGCAGCCTTCCAGCCCGATGCAATACAGCTCGCCGTGGCGGCTGGTTTCAATATCCAGCGAGACCCATTTCAGCGGCGGGCGATAGTGCGGATTGGGTTTCAGGCGCGCGTTGATAAGCGCATTGCCCTGCGCCTCGCCATCGACCCACACCGGCGCGGTAATAAAGCGCTCCATCAGAAAACGCTCCGGCGGGCGGACGTCGGCTTCATAAACCGTCACGCCGCCATCACGCAGCATTTTCTCCAGGCGCATCAGCTGGCGATGCGCGCGGCAATAGAGGCCGCACACCGGCTGGCGATGAAAATCTTTTAGCTCAAGCGGCTTCAGCTGCCAGTTGTTTTCGCGGCTTAAAAGCTGCTTCGCCACCCCAGCCTGCGCGGCAGGGATAAACGCCACCGACTCCTGCGGCGGCAGCACGACGCGCAACGGCCCGTCGTCCGTTGCCAGCCAAAACTCCACCTCGGTGCCGTTTGGCGTATCCCGCCAGTGCCGGGTCAGTAAAAAGCCTTCTCGCGCCTGCGCCACAGCGTTCTCTCATAAAATAAAACCAGGCGATATTATAGCCTGGTTTATCGGTTAATGCTGTGGTTTTATACAGCTATTGGCCGTAGTACGCTTTCGCGCCGTGCTTGCGCAGATAGTGTTTATCAAGCAGCGTTTTCTGCATCGCGGGAAGATGCGGGTTGAGCTGGCGGCTAAAGATGCCCATATAGGCCACCTCTTCGAGCACGATAGCGTTATGCACCGCGTCGCTGGCGTTTTTCCCCCAGGCAAACGGCCCGTGAGAATGCACCAGTACGCCGGGCATTTGTGCCGGTTCAATCCCCTGTTTCTCAAAGGTTTCAACGATCACATTGCCGGTTTCCCACTCGTATTCACCGTTGATCTCCGCATCGCTCATCATGCGGGTGCAGGGGATCTCGCCATAAAAGTAGTCGGCGTGCGTGGTGCCGGTCGCCGGAATCGCTTGCCCGGCCTGCGCCCAGATGGTGGCGTGGCGAGAGTGGGTGTGCACGATGCCGCCGATGGTGGGGAAAGCCTGATACAACAAGCGGTGGGTTGGCGTATCCGATGAGGGCTTCTTGCTGCCTTCCACCACTTCGCCGGTGGTGAGATTCACCACCACCATATCGTCTTCGGTCATCAGTGCGTAATCGACGCCGGAGGGTTTAATCACCAGCACATTTTTTTCGCGATCGACCGCGCTGACGTTGCCCCAGGTCAGGGTGACCAGGTTGTGCGCAGGCAGGGCCAGATTGGCTTCGAGCACCTGACGTTTCAATTCACTTAACATGTGTACCTCCAGGAATGGACGGCCTGCCAGCGCAGGCCGGGTTCCCTGTTAACGTTTTGAACCGTAGTAGACTTCGTTCCAGCGCAGCGCGTCTTTAAACGCGGGCAGACGGGTGTCGTTATCAATCACCGTCAGTTCGATACCGTGCAGCTCGCTGAACTGGCGCATATCATCAAGGTTCAGCGCGTGGCTAAAGACGGTATGGTGCGCGCCGCCCGCGAGGATCCAGGCTTCAGACGCGGTTGCCAGGTCCGGCTGAGCTTTCCACAGCGCGTTCGCCACCGGCAGTTTCGGTAAATCGTGCGGCGCTTTGACAGCATCAACACAGTTGACCAGCAGGCGGAAGCGATCGCCCAGATCGATAAGGCTGGCGTTAATGGCCGGGCCGGTTTGGGTGGAGAAAATCAGGCGCGCCGGATCGGCTTTGCCGCCGATACCGAGGAACTGCACATCCAGAATCGGTTTTTCGTCGGTGGCGATGGTCGGGCAGACCTCCAGCATATGCGAGCCGAGCACCAGGTCGTTGCCGTTGTCGAAGTGATAGGTGTAGTCCTCCATAAAGGAGGTGCCGCCCGCAAGCCCTGAGGACATCACTTTCATGATGCGCAGCAGCGCGGCAGTTTTCCAGTCGCCTTCACCGGCAAAACCGTAGCCTTGCTGCATCAGGCGCTGCACCGCCAGCCCTGGCAACTGTTTCAGACCATGCAAGTCTTCAAACGTGGTGGTGAACGCGTGGAAGCCGCCCTGTTCCAGAAAGCGCTTCATACCCAGCTCAATGCGCGCCGCGTCGAGCACATTCTGGCGTTTGTCGCCATTAATTTGCGCCGCGGGCGTCAGGCGGTAGCTGCTTTCGTACTCATCGACCAGCGCATTCACATCGCCGTCGCTGATGCTGTTTACCACTTCAACCAGATCGCCCACCGCCCAGGTGTTAACCGAGAAGCCAAATTTGATCTGCGCGGCCACTTTGTCGCCGTCGGTGACGGCAACTTCGCGCATATTATCGCCAAAGCGCACCACTTTAAGCTGGCGGGTATCCTGTTTGGATACCGCCTGGCGCATCCACGACCCGATGCGGCGGTGGGCGTTTTTATCCTGCCAGTGGCCGGTAACAACGCTGTGCTGCTGGCGCATACGCGCGCCGATAAAGCCGAATTCGCGCCCGCCGTGCGCCGTCTGGTTCAGGTTCATAAAGTCCATATCGATGCTGTCCCACGGCAGGGCCGCGTTGAACTGGGTATGGAACTGCAACAGCGGTTTATTGAGGATGGTCAGGCCGTTGATCCACATCTTGGCGGGCGAAAAGGTATGCAGCCACACCATCATCCCGGCACATTTGTCGTCGTAATTCGCCTCGCGGCAAATTGCGCTTATCTCGTCCGGCGTGGTGCCGAGCGGTTTCAGCACCAGTTTGCAGGGTAATTTCGCGTCCGCATTAAGGGCATTGACCACCTGCTCGGCATGCTGCGTCACCTGCTTGAGCGCCTGTGGCCCATACAGATGCTGGCTGCCGATGACGAACCACACTTCATAATTGTCGAAAATAGTCATAATCGTGTCCTTAATGAGTTAACGCGGCCGGCGAGTCTGTCGCGGCTGAGGGGAGGTAGTGCTGCTCGGCGCTGCTTGCCCATTGCTGGTAGCGGCGATAGAGCCGTTCAAACTGTTGCGCCTGCGCGGTCGGTTGCAGGGTCTTTTCGATGGCGCTGGCCATCTTTTGTTGCGCCGCCGGAATGTTCGGGTGCACCTCTGCGGCAACGGCGGCAAAAATCGCCGCGCCCAGCGCACAGCACTGTTCCGAGGCGACTACCTGTAGCGGGCGATTAAGCACGTCGCAGCAGGCTTGCATGACGCCGATGTTTTTGCGGGCGATGCCGCCAAGCGCCATCACGTTATCCACCGCGATACCTTGTTCGGTGAAGCACTCCATAATGGCGCGCGCGCCAAATGCGGTGGCAGCGATAAGCCCGCCAAACAGTGCCGGTGCATCGGTGGCCAGGTTCAGATCGGTGATAACGCCTTTCAGGCGCTGGTTGGCGTTCGGCGTGCGGCGGCCGTTAAACCAGTCGAGCACCACCGGTAAATGTTCGAGCGAAGGGTTTTTCATCCACGCGTCGGTGAGCGCAGGGAGAAGCTGTTTCTGGCTGGCTTTGATTTGTGCTTGAAGCTCAGGGTGCTGCTGCGCCAGTTGCTCCAGCGGCCAGCCGAGAATACGACCAAACCAGGCATAGATATCACCAAAGGCAGATTGCCCGGCTTCGAGACCGATAAAGTCCGGCACGACGCTGCCGTCAACCTGGCCGCAGATACCTTTGACCGCGCGTGCGCCGACGCTCTGTTTGTCGGCAATCAGAATGTCGCAGGTCGACGTACCAATCACTTTGACCAGCGTGTTGGGCTGTGCGCCTGCGCCAACCGCACCCATGTGGCAGTCGAATGCGCCGCCGGAAATCACCACGGATTCCGCTAAGCCGAGGCGCTGCGCCCATTCAGCGCTCAGCGTGCCAACCGGCAGATCGGCAGTCCAGGTTTCGGTAAATAACGGCCAGCCGAGATGCTTATTGAGCAGCGGGTCAAGCTCGTCAAAAAATTGTGCGGGAGGCAGGCCGCCCCAGCTTTCATGCCATAAGGATTTATGCCCGGCGCTGCAACGCCCCCGGCGGATATCCTGCGGGCGCGTGGTGCCGGAAAGCAGGGCAGGCACCCAGTCGCACAGCTCCACCCATGAGGCGGCAGCCTGCGCCACGGCGCTGTCGGCACGGGTGACATGTAAAATTTTCGCCCAGAACCACTCGCTGGAGTAAATACCGCCAATGTAGCGCGAGTAGTCAGTTTTCCCGGGGGTGTGGCACAGGTTGGTGATTGCTTCTGCTTCGTCGACGGCGGTGTGATCTTTCCACAGCACAAACATGGCGTTCGGGTTGTCGGCAAACTCAGGGCGCAGCGCCAGTACGCGCCCTTGTGCATCGATTGGCGCAGGGGTGGAACCGGTGCTGTCGACGCCAATGCCTTTTATCTCAGCGCGCTGTTCGCTGCTCAGTTCAGCCAGCACATTTTTCAGCGCGGCCTCCATCGATTCGATGTAATCGCGCGGGTGATGGCGAAATTGGTTATGCGGCGCGTCGCAGTAGCGCCCCTCCTGCCAGCGTGGATACCACTCGACGCTGGTGGCTATCTCTTCCCCGGTTGTGCAGTCCACCGCCAGGGCGCGTACTGAGTCGCTACCGAAATCGAGGCCAATTGTGATTGCCATTGCGTTGCTCCATAAGAATAACCGTTAGTTAAAAACCATAGTGAGCAACGCCGAATATCGTCAGGCCGTATTCGCTAATCTTATGGATAAAAATGCTATGGGATCGCAAAGTGTGACGCCGTGCAAAATTTCGATGTGGACATTTCTGCCACCTTTATAGACACTTTTGTTATGCTTTTTCACCCCGTCAGGTGGTGTCAAAAACGCGTAATCGCTTTTGTCTGGCGGGATTAAACAATGCCAGTGTTTACGCCGCTTGCCCGCAGCCAGTTATTCAGTGACGGGTCTGACAATATGGACAATTGGTTTCCTTGCCCTGCTCTGGAGTATTGCGTTTATGGCTGAATCACAAAATGATCCGCTGCTGCCTGGCTACTCGTTTAATGCCCACCTGGTCGCAGGACTGACGCCCATTGAGGCGGGCGGCTATCTCGACTTTTTTATTGACCGGCCGCTGGGGATGAAGGGGTATATTCTGAACCTGACCGTGCGCGGCGAGGGGATCGTGAAAAACCAGGGGCAGCAGTTTGTCTGCCATCCCGGCGATATTCTGCTCTTTCCGCCGGGGGAAATTCACCACTACGGGCGTCACCCGGATGCCAAAGAGTGGTATCACCAGTGGGTATACTTCCGCCCGCGCGCTTACTGGCAGGAGTGGCTAAGCTGGCCCACGCTGTTTGCCCACACCGGGTTTTACCGCCCGGATGAGGCCAATCTGCAGCGTTTTCGTGAACTTTTTGCGCAAATTATTGATGCGGGACAGAGCGCCGGGCGCTATGCGGAACACCTGGCCATCAACCTGCTGGAGCAACTGTTGCTGCGGCGCATGGAGGCGATTAATGCCTCGCTGCATCCGCCGCTGGATAACCGCGTGCGCGATGCCTGCCAGTACATTAGCGATCACCTGTCGGACAGCCATTTTGATATTGCCAGCGTCGCGCAGCACGTTTGCCTCTCTCCCTCACGGCTCTCGCATCTGTTTCGCCAGCAGCTGGGGGTGAGCGTGTTGAGCTGGCGCGAAGACCAGCGCATCAGCCAGGCAAAGCTTTTGCTCAGCACCACGCGGATGCCGATTGCCAGCGTAGGGCGCAACGTCGGCTTCGACGATCAGCTCTATTTCTCCAGAGTGTTTAAAAAATGCACCGGCGCCAGCCCGAGCGAATTTCGCGCCGGATGTGAATAAAACGTAAAGAAGGGCAATGAACTGTTCAGCAAAGTGATACAACAGGTAAAATGTTGCGCTTATCGATTTGCCCTGATGCTTCAGGGTGCTTGACGAGCGAAGAGAGCCTTTGCGGTCTCGCGTTTACTCTGAACAGGACATCTGATGGAAGCCTTGCTGGAACACTTTATTACCCAATCCGTTGCCTGGTCGCTTTTTGCTATTGTACTGGTGGCGTTTTTGGAGTCGCTGGCGCTGGTTGGGCTAATCCTGCCGGGTA
The DNA here is from genome assembly GCF_052220145.1 of Vagococcus sp. WN89Y. Lineage (NCBI taxonomy): Bacteria > Bacillati > Bacillota > Bacilli > Lactobacillales > Enterococcaceae > Vagococcus > Vagococcus sp. WN89Y. The sequence goes on from NZ_JBQPOM010000011.1 coordinate 151,758, forward strand.
CGGTACTGATGGCGGGCCTGGGCGCATTAATTGGCAGCGGGGAGGTCAATTTCTGGTATGCCTGGCTTGCGGGGATCGTCGGTTGCCTGCTGGGCGACTGGATTTCGTTTTGGCTGGGCTGGCGCTTTAAAGTGCCTCTGCACCGCTGGTCGTTTATGAAAAAGAACAAAGCGCTGCTGGATAAAACCGAGCACGCGCTGCATCAGCACAGCCTGTTTACAATTCTTGTCGGGCGCTTTATCGGGCCAACCCGTCCGCTGGTGCCGATGGTTGCCGGGATGCTTGATCTGCCGGTGAAGAAGTTTCTGCCGCCCAATATCATTGGCTGCCTGCTGTGGCCGCCGTTCTATTTTTTACCGGGCATTCTGGCCGGTGCGGCGATTGATATTCCCTCTGATATGCAAAGCGGGCACTTTAAATGGTTGCTGTTAGTCACCGCGCTGCTGTTGTGGGTGGCAGGCTGGCTGTGCTGGCGACTTTGGCGCGCCGGGAAGGCGGGAGTTGACCGCCTGACCCGCTATCTGCCGCGCCGTCGTTTGCTGTGGCTGGGGCCAGGCATGCTGGTGGCGGGGCTGGCGGCGGCGTTCATGCTGGTGACGCATCCGCTGATGCCCGTGTATTTGAATATTCTCGGCAACGTGGTGCGCGGCGGCTACTGAGCGCGAATGCCCAGCAGGGCAGACGCGGGCGAGTTACCGCGCAATAATTCCTCCGTCGCGCCATCCCAGGCGATGCGCCCGTCGGCAATCACCAGCGAACGCGCGGCGATTTGCGCGGCGTCTTCCACGCTATGAGAAACCATCAGCAGCGTGAGTTGCTGGCGGCGGCACACGCTTTGCACCAGCGCGAGCATCTCCTGGCGCAGCGCCGGATCGAGCGCCGAGAATGGTTCATCCAGCAACAAAACCGGTTGTTCTCGCACCAGACAGCGGGCGAGCGCAACGCGCTGACGCTGGCCGCCGGAGAGCTGCGCGGGCAGTCTGTCGAGCAGGCTCTCAAGCCCCATCGTCTGCGCAATGGTGCTGAGTTTGTTGCGCTGGGCAGCGCTCAGCCTCAGTGCCGGGTTCAAACCGAGGCCAATGTTCTGGCGTACCGTCAGGTGCGTAAAGAGGTTGTTTTCCTGAAACAACATCGAGACCGGGCGTTGCGACGGCGGCGTGGCGCTATGATCCACGCCTTCAATCATAATTCGCCCGCTCGCCGGGGTGAGAAACCCGGCAATCAGGCTCAGTAACGTGCTTTTCCCCGCACCGCTAGGCCCGAGAATGGCTATCTGCTCACCCTGTTTTACCGACAGGGTGAAGCGCATCGGCAGATGCTGATAAAGCCAGGTGACATCAATCAGTCTTAGCATGGCGACCCGGAAGTTTTTCAATCACGGTGAATAATACAAAACAGAGCAGCAATAAGATAAGCGCCGTCACCGCACCGTCCTGGCTGCGATACGCGCCAATTTGTTGGTAGAGATAAAACGGCAGCGTGCGAAACGAGTCATTACCAAACAGCGCCACCACGCCAAAATCACCAATCGACAGCACGCAGGCAAACGCCAGCGCTTGTGCCAGCGGGCGTTTGAGCGCACGCAGCTCGATAATGCGCAGGCGGCTAAACCCGCTCATCCCCAGCGACTGGCACAGCATACTGTAGCGCGCGGTCAGGTCGCGCATCGGGTTTTCCAGCACTTTTAGCGTGTACGGAATCGCCATCAGGGCATTGGTGAAAATCACGATACCATCGGCAGAGGAGGGCAGGCCGACCGTGTTGTTAAGCAGCAAAAAGAAGCCGGTCGCCAGCACGATACCCGGCATCGCCAGAATCAACATCCCGCTTAGCTCCAGCGCTTGCCCCGCAACCAGTTGCTGGCGCGCACGCAGCTCCCGGCTACTCCACAGCAGCATCATGGTCAGCGCAACGCACAGCACCCCGGCGGCCAGCGCAATGCGCAGCGACGTCCACACCGCCTGCCAGAGCACCGGCTCACGCAGCACATTTACCAGGCTCAGATTGAGGCCATCGACCACTACCGCCAGCAGCGGTGGTAACAGTAGTAGCAGCGCCAGCACGATAAGCACGGTGTCCGCCAGCAGGCTAAACAGGCGATCTTCGGGGTTGCGCCAGCCCTGAATCTGATGGCTGCCGATAGCAATCGCTTTGCTTAGTTTCTGGCTGAGCAGCACCAGGCCGAGGCAACACACCATCTGCAGCAGCGCCAGCATGGCAGCTCTGGCCGGATCGAAGTCGAAACTCAGCGCCTGGTAAATAGCCAGCTCGATGGTCGTCGCCTGCGGCCCGCCGCCGAGCGATAACACGGTGGCGAAACTGGCAAAACAGAGCATAAAAATCAGCGCGGCGACCGCCGGGATCTGACGGCGCAGCCACGGCCACTCAACAAAGCGAAAAAACGCCCAGCCGCGCATACCTAGCTGCGCGGCAAGCTGGCGCTGCTCGCCGGGAATTTGCTCCAGCGATTGCAGCAACAAACGCGACGCCATCGGCAGGTTAAAAAAGATATGCGCCAGTAAAATGCCCTGTAAGCCGTAAGGTGAAAACGTCCATTCAACGCCGAGCGTCTGGCAAAGCGTCGCCAGCCAGCCCTGGCGACCATAGACGCTGAGAATGCCAAACACCGCCACCAGCACGGGCAGGATGAGGGTCATCGCGCACAGACGCAGTAGTGCAAGGCGTCCGGGAAAGCGGCGTCGGTAAAGCGCGCGGGCAAGAAAGATAGCCGGTACCACCGACAGCACAGCAGAAAGAAACGCCTGCCAGAAAGAGAAACGCACCACATGCCACAGGTAGCTATCCTGCCAGAACGCCGACAGCTCGCCGTCCGGGGCGTTTTGCCACAGCGCGAAGAATGCGGACAGCGCCACCGCCACCATTATAGTCGCGGCGGTCAGTCCTGGCAGGAGCCAGCCGGGGATCAGCGGCTGACGGCGCGAAGCCATGCCGAGATCCATGCGCCGCGCTGGGTTGCGACTTCCTGCGGGGTAAATTCAAGCGTGGTTTGTGGTTTCACCAGTTGCTCAAAGCCCGCGGGCAGGGGGACATCGCTCACCGGATACATCCAGTTGCCGGTGGCAAGGGTATTTTGAAAGCCAGGGGAGAGCATAAATTTCAGGAACGCCTCCGCCAGCTCCGGCTGTTTGCTGGCCGCCGTGCGTGCGGCGACTTCCACCTGCAAATAGTGCCCTTCGCTGAAATTTGCTGCCGCGATGTTCTCTTTTTTCTCTTCGAGAATATGGTAAGCCGGAGAGGTGGTGTAGCTGAGCACCATGTCGCTTTCGCCTTTGAGGAACAGGCCGTAGGCTTCGCTCCAGCCTTTGGTCACGGTGACGGTTTTCGCCGCGAGTTTCTGCCAGGCTTGCGGCGCGCTATCGCCATAGACTTTTTGCATCCACAAAAGCAGACCTAGCCCCGGCGTGCTGGTGCGCGGGTCCTGGTAGATCACGCGCCACTTCTCATCGCTCTCAACCAGCTCTTTTAAGCTTTTGGGCGGGTTTTTCACTCGGTTTTTGTCATACACGAAAGCGAACCAGCCGTAATCGTAGGGGACGAAGGTGTCATTGTTCCAGCCACCGGGCACCTTGACGGCCTCTGCCGGGATGCCGCTTTTGGCAAACAGCTTCGTTTGCGTGGCCGCCGCCAGCAGGTTGTTATCCAGCCCCAGCACCACGTCGGCTTTGCTGTTTTTCCCTTCCATACGCAGGCGATTGAGCAGCGAGACGCCATCTTCCAGCGCCACCAGTTTTAGCTCACAGTCGCACTGTGCTTCGAACGCTTTTTTTACCGCAGGACCCGGCCCCCAGTCGGCGGTGAAGGAGTCGTAGGTGTAGACCGTCAGCACTGGTTTTGCAAAAGCGGGCGCTGCGAGCAGGAGTAATAAACAGAGCGATTTTTTTAACACTTTGCACCTCAAATGAGTGGCAAAGGATTTTGAGAAGGAGCCTCAAATCCCTTCGCCGGCGTTATCCGGATCAGGTTCGACGGGTATTTTCTCAGCACACGCGCACGGCACGCAGCACCCCGTTGAGAACATCGCTATTGTAATGAATTGGTAAAAATTCGAAAGCCTTACGGATCCGGCGGTGCAAACCAGGCGGATTTAAAATCAAACCAGCCCAGCGTATTCATGCGCAGGTCACGCATGGAGCGCTGACCCTGAAGCCTTAGCCAGTGATGGATAAGCGGCACTATCGCTTTGTCCGCCAGCAACTGCTGCGACCAGGCGGCAAGCTGCATTTCTCCGGTGCGCCAGCGCGCTACATCCGCCTCCCAGTCGACAGGAACACAGTGCTGTATCAGCGGCACTTCATACAGATGAGCAAAGACAGAAAAATCCAGCGGCAGGGTAAAGTTAGCACTGTTCAGCCAGATATCGCTGTTCGCCTCACCCGCGTGCCACTGCTCATAATCCACTTGCTGAATAATCAGTTTCACATTGTGCGCCGCCAGCATTTTGCTCATGGTCTGCGCAATTGCCAGATGCTCACTATGCTCGCAGTAGAAGGTCAGGGTCAGACTTTCCAGGCCCACAGGCTTTTCGCCGCTACTTGGGCGGGCATGGTGCCAGCGTGGCAGCAGGCCATAAGCGGGAGACCAGTATTGCTGATATTGCTCCTCCGCGTGCCACATCAGGTTGACGGGAGAGAGGGTCTGGCTGACCCACTTTCTGACCGCCAGATTCGCCCCCCGGCTGGAGCGGGCGTCAAACAGCAGGTAGTAGCAGCCTTCTTCAAGGCGGCTCTCTTCTGCCGTTTCCTCTTCAGTTGGGCCTTCCAGCGTCAGGGCGCAGGTCGGTTCGTCGCTAATTTCAGGCAGCACCCAAACATTGACCTCATCAATCAGCGCGCGGTAGCCAAAGTAGTCATCAAAGGCGCGGATTTTCAGCTGGCTGTTATTGTTACGCACCACAGAGTAAGGGCCGGTGCCGATCGGCTGGCTGGCGAAATGAGGAAGGGTGGGCCACTCGCGTGGTAAAATCATCGCCGGAATATGGCCCATCAGCCATGGCAGCCAGTTGTCGGGCTGCGAGAGATAAATATCCAGTGTCCAGGGCGTGGGAGAAGTCACTTCGCAGATATGCGAATAGAGCGGCAACGCACTGGCGCGCTGGATGGAGGTGATGACATCGCTCATCTCCAGCTCGCGGCCATGGTGAAAATGAATGCCGGGACGTAAATAGAAGCGCCAGTGTAAAGGGGAAATGGATTTCCATTGATGGGCGATATCTGTTTCCAGTTCCCCATTTTCCTCATTTATACGTGTCAACGCGCTGAAGATTTGCCGCGCCATATGCGTCTCGGAGCGCCGCAGCGCCGTACCGGGAAGAAGGTTGCGCAAAGGGCGGTAATAGAGCACGCGCATAATGTGCCTCCCCTGGCGAAACAACCTGCCCAGACGGGAGACGAGCATCTGGCGCACGGCGTTTTTATCTCCCACCAGCTGCACCACTTGGTCGATACGATCCTGCTCCAGCAGGTCTTCGGCACGCTGCTGCTGGAGCGCAAGCCCGGTGTAGAGGAAGGTCAGCCGCGAGCGCTTGCCGCGGCCTGCTTCCGCGTCCCACATTAGCCATCCGTGCGCTTGCATGGTATTCAGAAGTGTGCGCATATGTCGACGGGAGCAGCTGAGTAACTCTGCCAGCTCGCTAAGCGTAGTTTCCTGAGATTTACCGTCGCAGCATTGCCAGAGACGGATGAATTGTTGTTGCAGGCGGCCTGTAGACATAAAAGGGGAACTCCCGACAAAAACTCAGCAATTTATTTTTCCCTATATTAAGCCAATAATTCTCTTCGATGAAAGCAAGGAGGTGCTATGAAGAGAGCATCTGTACGGAAGTTCTGGCTGGATTATTTTCACGCAACGCATGACGTTTGCTGGCTCTCCCGGCTGATGTCAGGGGCAGAGCGGGTGAAAATGCTGCAAGAACTGATGCAGTGGGAAGTGACAAGGCCGTGCTCAAAGGAGTGACTTGCCTACATCATGTGTGACTGAGTATTCGGCGTATCGCCGCCACGCCAGCAAAATGTTTTTGCTGGCTTTTTTTGTTTATGATTTTCGTGAAATTTCTCGCCTTTAACAAGGAAGCGCACATGCTGTGGTTAATGACGATGGGACGCCGCCTCAACGGTGTATACGTGGCGTTTATGATTGTCGCCTTTATGATGGGCGTGGCGGGTGCCGTGCAGGCGCCAACGCTGAGTCTGTTTCTCAGCCGTGAAGTTGGTGCGCAGCCGTTCTGGATTGGCCTGTTTTATACGGTCAATGCTATCGCCGGGATCCTGGTGAGTTTGTGGCTGGCGAAACGCTCGGACAGCCAGGGCGACAGGCGCAAGCTGATCCTCTTTTGCTGCCTGATGGCGGTGGGTAATGCGCTGCTGTTTGCCTTTAACCGCCACTATCTGACGTTAATCACCTGCGGCGTACTGCTCGCTTCGCTTGCCAACACCGCGATGCCGCAGCTGTTCGCGCTCGCCCGCGAGTATGCCGACAGCTCGGCGCGCGAAGTGGTGATGTTCAGCTCCGTGATGCGCGCGCAGTTGTCGCTGGCCTGGGTGATTGGCCCGCCGCTGGCGTTTATGCTGGCGCTCAATTATGGCTTTATCACCATGTTTTCTCTTGCCGCCGGGATCTTTGTCATAAGCCTGGTGTTGATTGCCTTCTGGCTGCCTTCGGTGGCGCGGGTTGAGCAGCCTGCCGACGTGGCGGTGACGCAGGTGAGCGGCTGGGGGGATAAAAACGTGCGTATGCTGTTTATTGCCTCGACGCTGATGTGGACCTGCAACACCATGTATATCATTGATATGCCGCTGTGGATAAGCTCCACCCTCGGGCTGCCGGATAAGCTCGCGGGCGTGTTGATGGGCACGGCTGCCGGGCTTGAGATCCCGGCGATGATCCTCGCGGGCTATTTTGTGAAACGTTTAGGCAAGCGGCGCATGATGATGACCGCCGTTGCCGCAGGCGTGCTGTTTTATGTGGGGCTGCTTTTATTCCACAGCCAGAGTGGGCTACTGGCGCTGCAGTTTTTCAATGCAATCTTTATCGGTATCGTTGCCGGGATCGGGATGCTCTGGTTTCAGGATTTGATGCCGGGGCGCGCCGGTTCCGCGACGACGCTTTTTACCAACAGCATTTCTACCGGGGTGATTCTGGCGGGGATTATTCAGGGCGCGCTGGCGCAGGCTTTTGGTCATTCATCCGTTTACCTGGCAATTGTGGTGATTTCAGCCATTACGCTTCTGCTCACCAGCCGGGTGAAAGACGTTTAAATAATATGGCCCGGCGAACCGGGCCAGTAAAATTAGCGCATAAACGCCGGTTGTTGCTGCTCAAAGGCGGAAATCGCCGCTTCGTGTTGCAAGGTCAAGCCGATGCTGTCCAGGCCATTTAACATGCAGTGGCGGCGAAATGCATCCAGCGTAAAGGGGTAAGACTTCCCGCCCGCTTTCACCACTTGTTCCTGCAAATCCACGTCAAAGGTGATGCCTGGCGTGTTCTGCACCAGCGTAAACAGCTCATCGACCTCGGCGTCGCTCAGGGTGACCGGCAGCAACTGGTTATTGAAACTGTTACCGTAAAAAATATCGGCAAAACTTGGGGCGATCACCACTTTGAAGCCGTAATCGGTCAGCGCCCAGGGGGCGTGCTCACGCGAGGAGCCGCAGCCAAAGTTTTCCCGCGCCAGCAAGATAGACGCACCCTGATACTGCGGGAAGTTCAGCACAAACTCAGGGTTCGGCTGCTGGCCTTTGTCGTCGAGAAAACGCCAGTCGTTAAACAGATGCGCGCCAAAACCGGTGCGCGTGACTTTTTGCAAAAACTGTTTTGGAATGATGGCGTCGGTGTCAACGTTGGCGGCATCCAGCGGCACAACCAGGCCGGTATGTTGGGTAAATTTCTCTGCCATGATGTGCTCCTTAGCGCAGGCTGCGAATATCAGCGAAATGACCCGTGACCGCCGCAGCGGCTGCCATCGCCGGGCTGACCAGATGCGTGCGACCACCGCGGCCCTGGCGGCCTTCAAAGTTACGGTTGCTGGTCGAAGCGCAGCGCTCGCCAGGGTTCAGGCGGTCGTTATTCATCGCCAGGCACATGGAACAGCCCGGTAAGCGCCACTCAAAACCGGCCTCAATAAAGATTTTATCCAGACCTTCGGCTTCCGCCTGAGCTTTGACCGGGCCGGAACCGGGCACCACCAGCGCCTGTACGCCAGGCGCGACTTTGCGGCCTTTGGCGATTTCTGCCGCCGCGCGCAAATCCTCAATGCGTGAGTTGGTGCAGGAGCCGATAAACACTTTGTCGATAGCGACTTCGGTCAGCGGCACGCCCGCTTGCAGGCCCATATACGCCAGTGCTTTTTCTGCCGACGCGCGCTCCACCGGGTCGGTGAAAGATGCCGGGTCAGGGATGTTATCGTTCACGGCGATCACCTGGCCTGGGTTGGTGCCCCAGGTCACTTGCGGGGCGATATCTTCCGCCTGCAACGTGACGACGGTATCGAAAACCGCGCCTTCATCCGTTTGCAGTGTCTTCCAGTAAGCGACCGCTTCGTCAAAATCTTTGCCTTTGGGGGCATGCAGGCGGCCTTTAACATAGTCGAAGGTGGTTTCATCGGGCGCCACCAGGCCTGCTTTCGCGCCCATCTCAATGGCCATATTGCACAGGGTCATGCGGCCTTCCATGCTCAGCGTGCGGATGGCATCGCCGCAGAACTCCACCACATGGCCGGTGCCGCCCGCGCTGCCAGTTTTACCGATGATGGCGAGCACGATATCTTTGGCGGTGATCCCCGGCGCTGCCGTGCCGTTGACCTCAATTTTCATGGTTTTGGCGCGCCCTTGTTTCAGGGTTTGCGTTGCCAGCACGTGCTCGACTTCAGAGGTGCCGATACCGAACGCCAGCGCGCCAAATGCGCCGTGGGTGGCGGTGTGGGAGTCGCCACAAACGATGGTCATCCCCGGCAGGGTAATACCTTGTTCCGGCCCCATCACGTGCACGATGCCCTGATAAGGGTGGTTCAGGTCATACAGCTCCACGCCGAATTCTTTGCAGTTTTTGATCAGTTCCTGCATCTGAATACGTGCCATCTCGCCGGAGGCGTTGATGTCTTTCGTCTGCGTTGAGACGTTGTGATCCATCGTGGCGAAGGTTTTGCCAGGCTGGCGCACCGGGCGATGGTGCGCGCGCAGGCCATCGAACGCCTGCGGCGAGGTGACTTCGTGCACCAGATGGCGGTCGATATACAGCAGCGGGGTTTCGTTCGGCGCTTCATACACCACATGGGCGTCAAACAATTTTTCGTACAAGCTCTTAGCCATGATTACACCCCTTGCGCCACATAACGGGCGATAATGTCACCCATCTCATCAGTGCTTACCGCCGCACCGCCGCGGGCTAAATCCCCGGTACGCACGCCTTCTTCTAATGCTTTGTTGATGGCCGCTTCGATAGCGCACGCTGCGTCGTCAGCCTCCAGGCTATAGCGCAGCAGCAGCGCCAGCGACAGAATTTGCGCAATCGGGTTGGCGATATTTTTCCCGGCGATATCCGGCGCGGAGCCACCGGCTGGTTCATACAGGCCAAAGCCTTGTTCATTGAGGCTTGCTGAGGGCAGCATCCCCATGGAACCGGTAATCATCGCGCACTCGTCAGACAAAATATCGCCAAACAAGTTGGAGCACAGCAGCACATCAAACTGCGACGGATCTTTAATCAGCTGCATGGTGGCGTTGTCGATATACATATGTGAAAGCGCAACGTCCGGGTATTCCTGCGCGATCTCATTGACGATTTCACGCCACAGCAGCGAGGTTTGCAGCACGTTGGCTTTATCAATCGAGTGCACTTTTTTGCGGCGCTTGCGTGCGGATTCAAACGCGATACGCGCAATGCGCTCGATTTCAAAGCGATGATAGACCTCGGTATCGAAGGCTTTCTCATGCTGGCCGCTGCCCTCGCGCCCCTTTGGCTGGCCGAAATAAATACCCCCGGTTAATTCGCGCACGCACAGAATGTCGAAACCGTTAGCGGCAATGTCTTCGCGCAGCGGGCAGAACGCTTCCAGCCCCTGGTACAGTCTTGCCGGGCGCAGGTTGCTGAACAGCTTAAAGTGCTTACGCAGCGGCAGCAGCGCGCCACGCTCTGGCTGCTGCGCTGGCGGCAAGTTTTCCCACTTCGGGCCGCCGACGGAACCAAACAGAATCGCATCCGCCTGCTCGCAGCCGTCAACCGTAGCCTGCGGCAATGGGGTACCCTGCTTGTCGATAGCGATTCCGCCCACATCATAGTGGCTGGTGGTGATGCGCATCGCAAAGCGGCTGCGCACGGCTTCCAGGACTTTCAGGGCTTGCGCCATCACTTCCGGCCCAATGCCATCACCTGGCAATACGGCAATATGGTAATTCTTCGACATCACACGGTTTCCTTGTTGTTTTCTTTGTTCTGCGCTTTGCGTTGCAACTCTTTTTCGACTTCGGCGGCGCGCCAGATATTATTCAGCACATGCACCATGGCTTTGGCGGAGGATTCGACGATATCCGTTGCCAGGCCGACGCCGTGGAAGCGCCGCCCGTTGTAATTGACCACAATATCCACCTGGCCCAGCGCATCTTTGCCGTGGCCTTTGGCGCTCAGGGTGTATGTCACCAGCTCGATATCGTATTCGGTGACGCGGTTAATGGCCTGATAGATAGCGTCCACTGGCCCGTTACCGTTGGCCGCTTCCGCTTTCACTTCATCGCCGCAGGCCAGCTTGACTGAAGCGGTGGCGATATCGCTGGAGCCGGACTGGACAGAGAAGTAATCCAGGCGGAAATGCTCCGGCTCTTCTTGCTGCTTGTTGATAAACGCCAGCGCTTCCAGGTCGTAATCGAACACCTGGCCTTTTTTGTCCGCCAGTTTCAGGAACGCGTCGTACAGGTTGTCCAGGCTGTAATCTGCCTCTTTGTAGCCCATCTCTTCCATCCGGTGTTTCACCGCCGCGCGGCCAGAACGGGAGGTCAGGTTCAGCTGTACCTGATTCAGGCCAATGGATTCCGGCGTCATGATTTCGTAGTTTTCACGGTTTTTCAGCACTCCATCCTGGTGAATACCGGAGGAGTGGGCGAAGGCGCCGGTGCCGACAATCGCTTTGTTCGCCGGAATCGGCATGTTGCAGATTTGGCTGACGGTCTGGCTGGTACGCCAGATTTCGTGGTGATTAATGCGCGTGTGCACGTTCATAATATCTTTGCGCACTTTGATAGCCATGATCACTTCTTCCAGCGAGCAGTTACCGGCGCGCTCACCGATACCGTTCATTGCGCCTTCAACCTGGCGAGCGCCAGCGTGCACGGCGGCGATAGCGTTGCCTACCGCTAAACCTAAGTCGTCATGGGTGTGGACAGAGATAATCGCCTGGTCAATATTCGGGACGCGCTCATACAGGCCGGTAATGATATTTCCGAATTCAAACGGCATGGTGTAGCCAACGGTGTCGGGGATATTGATCGTTTTCGCGCCGGCATTGATGGCGGCTTCAACCACTCGCGCCAGATCGTCAATTGGCGTACGACCGGCATCTTCACAGGAGAACTCCACATCGTCGGTATAATTGCGCGCGCGTTTGACCATATACACGGCGCGCTCGATGACTTCATCCAGCGTGCTGCGCAGCTTGGTGGCGATATGCATCGGCGAGGTTGCGATAAAGGTGTGAATACGGAAAGCTTCCGCCACTTTTAACGACTCGGCGGCGACGTCGATATCTTTTTCCACGCAACGGGCGAGGGCGCAGACTCGGCTGTTTTTCACCTGACGCGCGATGGTCTGCACGGATTCGAAATCGCCCGGTGAAGAGACCGGAAAGCCCACTTCCATCACGTCGACGCCCATACGTTCCAGCGCCAGGGCGATTTGCAGCTTCTCTTTAACGCTCAGACTTGCCTGTAATGCCTGTTCACCATCTCGTAAAGTGGTATCGAAAATCACGACTTGTTGGCTCATGGTGCTGATCCTTTTATTTGAGGTCGCCCCGCGACGAGCATAAAAAAACCCGCGCCAGGGCGCGGGTTCTTAGTCTTACCAGGAGTCGATTCAGTGCTGAATTTCGCCCACCGGCCTACCGCGCAAAAGAGATGCGTTTAGTAGTAGTAGGCCTGCGAAGCGAACGTTGCGAATCATGAATCATGCTCCAAATGAATGCGATATGCTTTTAGTGGTACTGGATAGCAAAACTAAAGTCAACCCCTGGCTATAAAAAGCATCTCGCGAAAGAGGCGATTATCCTCCGGCGCTTTAGTTGATTGTTCTGCTTGCGCGATAAAACTCAAAATTAATTATAACCTGTAGGATCTCGTTGCGCTGGCGCGCCGAAACAGGATAAAAAAGCGTGGAAATGTTACTTTTTCTTGCAACAGATTTTTGCTTCGAATAATTTGTTTGTATATTTTATTGCTGCTTAACAAAATAATTATTGGTGGTTATATATCAAAAAACATTACAGAATTAGCGCATTTTTTTCAGTTGTGCGCAGGTTGTTAAATTAATTGAGATTATATAAAGAAAAATCCCAGAATATTGCCTCTGCCTGACTTTTTAATATTGTATACAATACGGAAACGAGCTTTATATATTCCTAATTTATCACCCTGAGCTTCAAATAATGCTATATGCATGATAAATCATCTTCCTGAATATTATTATTATACCGGTAAAGGGAGTTTATCATGACGTCGGCGTGCAATGTTCCTGGGGAAGTCGTTGCTGATCAGCAGGTTAAGGATAGTGTAAAGCCGCAACTGCGTTCTGTGGACCTTAATTTGTTAACAGTATTTGATGCGGTTATGCAAGAACAAAACATTACTCGCGCTGCGCATACGCTTGGTATGTCTCAGCCAGCAGTGAGTAATGCAGTGGCGCGTCTTAAACTAATGTTTAATGACGAGCTTTTTGTTCGCTATGGGCGAGGCATTCAGCCTACTGCACGTGCATATCAGCTATTTGGTTCAATCCGTCAGGCTCTGCAGCTTGTGCAAAATGAGCTGCCGGGGTCGGGGTTTGAGCCTGTCAGCAGCGAACGAATATTTAATCTGTGTGTATGTAGCCCACTTGATAATTTTTTAACGTCGGTTATTTACAACAATGTGGAGAAAATAGCACCGAATATACATTTGGTTTTTAAATCTGCACTGAACCACAATACTGAACATCAGCTACGCTATCAGGAAATTGAGTTTGTTATTGGCTACGAAGAGTTCCGTCGTCCGGAATTTTCCAGCGTGCCGTTATTTAAAGATGAAATGGTGCTGGTCGTCAGCAAAAAACATCCCCGAATAAATGCGCTGGCTACGGAGGTTGATTTCTATAAAGAGCAGCATGCGGTGGTATCGCTGGAGCGTTACGCCTCCTTTAGCCAACCCTGGTACGACACGCCGGATAAGCAAAGCGCTATTGCTTATCAGGGAATGGCGCTGATCAGTGTGTTGAACGTGGTATCGCAAACACAGCTGGTAACCATTGCGCCACGCTGGCTGGCGGAAGAGTTCGCTGCCTCACTGGACTTGCAGGCGTTACCGCTGCCGTTGCATCTCAACACGCGCATCTGTTACCTCTCCTGGCATGAGGCGGCAGGCCGCGATAAGGGCCATCAGTGGATGGAAGAGCTGCTGGTCTCAGTGTGTAGCCGTTAGACTAAGTGCAGGATAGGCCGGGCGGATTTCGTCCGGTTTATTCTGCCTTGATTTTACCTTGCAGTATTTTCGTCTGATTTTGCGTGGCGCTGTTCACCCGCAGGGCATTAAAAATGGATGAATTACTGAACTCTCGCCCGTTCTGGCGATCATTGGTCATCATATTTGCTTATGCCAGTGGTTTCTTCCGCTTCTGGCAATCTGGTCTCACTTTTCCTCTTTTTCTGCTCCCGCACCGCCTGTGTTTGCTCATTGCCTGACAGATTTTGAGCGGCTATGGTAACAGTCAATCATAATAACAGTGCAGGACGTCCTGTTCTGTATGCCTGGAGGCAAACCATGGAGATGTTGTCTGGAGCCGAGATGGTCGTCCGGTCGCTTATCGATCAGGGCGTCAAGAAGGTGTTCGGCTATCCCGGAGGTGCGGTGCTGGATATCTACGATGCGCTGCATACGGTAGGGGGGATTGAGCACGTATTGGTGCGCCATGAGCAGGCGGCGGTGCATATGGCCGACGGGCTGGCGCGGGCAACAGGTGAAGTCGGTGTTGTACTGGTCACCTCTGGGCCTGGTGCGACCAATGCCATCACCGGCATTGCCACCGCGTATATGGACTCCATTCCTCTGGTGGTGCTATCCGGGCAGGTCGCGACATCGCTGATTGGTTACGACGCCTTTCAGGAGTGCGACATGGTCGGGATCTCCCGCCCGGTGGTAAAACACAGCTTCCTGGTCAAGCAGGCGGAAGATATTCCTGGCGTGCTGAAAAAAGCCTTCTGGCTCGCATCGACAGGTCGTCCTGGCCCGGTGGTGGTCGATCTGCCAAAAGATATTATGAACCCGGCCAATAAGCTGCCGTACGTCTGGCCGGAATCGGTCAGTATGCGCTCCTATAACCCGACAACGCAGGGGCACAAAGGGCAAATTAAGCGCGCGCTGCAAACGCTGGCCGACGCGAAAAAACCGGTGGTGTATGTCGGCGGCGGCGCCATTAACGCTGCCTGTGAAAAGCAGTTATTAACACTGGCTGAGGCGCTCAACCTGCCGGTGGTTTCTTCCCTGATGGGGCTGGGGGCTTTCCCGGCCTCGCACCGTCAGGCATTAGGTATGCTCGGGATGCATGGCACTTACGAAGCGAATATGACCATGCACCACTCTGACGTGATCTTCGCCGTCGGCGTGCGCTTTGACGATCGCACCACCAATAACCTGGCTAAATATTGCCCACAGGCGACCGTGCTGCATATTGATATCGATCCCACCTCCATTTCAAAAACTGTGCAGGCCGATGTGCCTATCGTGGGCGATGCGGGTCTGGTGCTGGATCAGATGCTGGATCTGCTGAATCAGGAAGCTTACCCGCAGCCGCTTGATGATATTCGTGACTGGTGGCTGCGTATCGATCAGTGGCGTGCACGCCAGTGCCTGAAATATGACACCCAAAGTGAAAGCATTAAACCGCAGGCGGTGATCGAAACGATTTGGCGTCTGACTCACGGTGATGCTTACGTCACCTCTGATGTTGGGCAGCATCAGATGTTTGCCGCGCTCTACTACCGCTTTGATAAACCGCGCCGCTGGATAAACTCCGGCGGCCTGGGCACGATGGGTTTTGGCTTGCCCGCCGCGCTTGGGGTAAAAATGGCGCTGCCGGAAGAGACGGTGATTTGCGTCACCGGTGACGGCAGCATCCAGATGAACATTCAGGAGCTTTCTACGGCGCTGCAATATGAGTTGCCGGTGCTGGTGCTCAACCTGAACAACCGTTATCTGGGGATGGTAAAACAGTGGCAGGATATGATTTATTCAGGTCGCCATTCCCAGTCGTATATGCAATCGTTGCCGGATTTTGCCCGCCTGGCCGAAGCTTACGGTCACGTTGGTATACGCATTACCCAGCCGGGCGAGCTGGAGGCAAAGCTTAGTGAAGCGCTGGAACAGGTGAAAAATAATCGTCTGGTGTTTGTTGATGTAACGGTTGACGGCAGTGAACACGTTTATCCAATGCAGATCCGCGGCGGCGGCATGGATGAGATGTGGCTTAGCAAAACGGAGAGGACCTGATTATGCGCCGGATATTATCTGTATTACTGGAAAATGAGTCGGGTGCATTGTCGCGCGTAATTGGTCTGTTTTCACAGCGTGGATACAATATCGAAAGCCTGACGGTGGCACCGACTGACGATCCGACGCTGTCGCGTATGACGATTCAGACCGTCGGCGATCAGAAAGTACTCGAGCAAATTGAAAAGCAGCTGCATAAACTGGTCGACGTTTTGCGCGTTAACGAGCTGGGGCAGGGCGCGTATGTTGAGCGCGAAATCATGCTGGTGAAAATCCAGGCCAGCGGCTACGGGCGCGAAGAGGTTAAACGCAACACGGAGATCTTCCGTGGGCAGATTATTGATGTCACTCCTTCTATTTATACGGTTCAACTGGCCGGAACCAGCGATAAGCTGGACGCCTTCCTGGCAACGATCCGCGATGTCGCTAAAATCACAGAAGTGGCACGTTCCGGTGTCGTGGGGCTATCCCGTGGCGATAAAATTATGCGCTGAGTACCAGGCGCTTCAGCCTTTAAAGACCCGGCGACTCATGCCGGGCTTTTTTTTACGTCAAATCAGGCAATCGGAAGCAAAAGCTGTTGCCGCAGTGACTATTCTGCGCTTAGATGTTATGGAAATTAACTAATATCCCTAAAAAGGTTATGGAGTTCATTATTTTTAAGGGGCAATTGTGAAACTGGATGAAATCGCCCGGCTTGCCGGCGTCTCACGAACCACGGCCAGCTATGTTATCAATGGGAAGGCGAAGCAATATCGTGTCAGCGATAAAACCGTTGAGAAAGTCATGGCGGTCGTGCGCGAGCATAACTACCACCCGAATGCGGTAGCGGCCGGGTTGCGAGCCGGGCGTACGCGCTCGATTGGCCTGGTTATTCCCGACCTGGAAAACACGAGCTATACACGGATTGCTAACTATCTTGAACGGCAGGCGCGCCAGCGTGGGTATCAGCTGTTAATTGCCTGCTCGGAAGATCAGCCGGATAACGAAATGCGCTGTATTGAACATTTGTTACAGCGCCAGGTGGATGCCATCATCGTCTCTACCTCGCTTCCCCCGGAGCATCCGTTCTACCAGCGTTGGGCTAACGATCCTTTCCCGATCGTTGCGCTGGACAGGGCCTTAGATCGCGAACACTTCACCAGTGTCGTTGGTGCCGATCAGGACGATGCGGAAATGCTGGCCCTGGAGCTGCGTAAGTTCCCGGCAGAGCGCGTGCTTTACCTGGGCGCGTTACCGGAACTGTCGGTGAGTTTCCTGCGTGAGCAGGGTTTTCGCACCGCATGGAAAGACGATCCGCGCGAGGTGCAGTTTCTTTACGCCAATAGCTATGAGCGGGAAACGGCAGGGCAGCTATTTGAAAAATGGCTGGAAACAAACCCGATGCCACAGGCGATGTTTATCACCTCGTTTGCTTTGTTACAGGGTGTGCTGGATGTTACATTGCGCCGCGATGGTAAGCTTCCTGCCGACCTGGCGATTGCAACGTTTGGCGATCACGAGCTGCTCGATTTTCTGCAATGCCCGGTGTTAGCGGTGGCGCAGCGTCATCGCGACGTTGCCGAACGGGTGCTGGAAATCGTGCTGGCAAGCCTTGATGAACCCCGCAAGCCAAAACCTGGCCTTAGCCGTATCCGGCGAAATCTTTATCGCCGTGGCATATTAAGCCGCGTTTAAAAGGAACCACTAAGGCAGCGTTCGCTGCCTTTTTAGTTTTACCTGATATCGGGCATAATTATGGATACCGGTTACTTAAGATAAATCCTTATTTTATATATCGGCGGAAATTTTTATTAATTCGACTGAATTCTTAAATCGAATTTTTTATGAAATTTCGGCGTAATGAAAAGCGGGCGATAAAGCTTTTTTGTATTGAATTGTTACATCTAAAAAATGACCGCTTTGTTGAATAAATAACCGTTTTGTTGAAACCAATTTTATCTAAGGCGAAAAGCCGCCAGCGCTAAACGTGGCTGGCATTAACTGGTGCTGTTAAGTCGCTTCAATATGTCTTAAAATGCCGCCCGCGTCGCAAACTGACATTTTTATATTTTGCGCGTAGAAATTGAATGGTTTTAAACGCCGGTGCGTATTCTCTATTTATTTTCTTGCAAATATTCATGACGTTAATTTGCCACGCAAGTTGAGCAGTAATTCACCAGCACAGATATTCACTGCAAATAAGGGATCTTTTGCTCAAGTTAGCGTTTGCGCTAGCTTGACAAGCTTTTCCTCCGCTCCGTAAACTCCCATTGTGGGGATTTGTGGGATAAAGTGGTAAAAAAGGTCACCTGGGGGTGAATCGGATATGTTCCGCGGAGCGACATTAGTGAATCTCGACAGCAAGGGGCGCTTAGCCGTTCCTACCCGTTATCGGGAAACGCTGCAGGAGAATGCCTCCGGTCAAATGGTTTGCACCATTGACATCCATCACTCATGCCTGCTGCTTTACCCCTTGCCCGAATGGGAAATAATCGAGCAAAAGTTGTCGCGGCTATCAAGCATGAATCCGCTTGAACGGCGCGTACAACGTTTATTGCTGGGTCATGCCAGCGAATGCCAGATGGATAGCGCCGGGCGCCTTTTGATAGCGCCTGTTTTAAGACAGCACGCCGGGCTGACCAAAGAAGTGATGCTGGTCGGGCAGTTCAATAAGTTTGAACTGTGGGACGAAACGACCTGGTATCAACAGGTCAGGGAAGATATCGACGCTGAGCAGTCTGGTTCTGAAGCGCTTTCAGACAGATTGCAGGATTTGTCTCTATAAAGATGATGGAAAATTTTAAACACACGACGGTACTGCTGGATGAGGCCGTTAATGGCCTGAACATTCGTCCGGACGGTATTTACATTGATGGCACTTTTGGTCGCGGTGGACACTCGCGCCTGATCCTCTCCCAACTGGGAGCGGAAGGACGCTTGTTGGCTATCGATCGCGATCCGCAGGCGATTGCCGTTGCGAAGACCATTGATGACCCCCGCTTCTCCATCATTCATGGACCCTTTTCCGCGCTTGCTGATTATGTCAGCGAGCGCGAACTTGTTGGCAAGATTGACGGTATTTTGCTCGATCTTGGCGTCTCTTCACCGCAGCTTGACGACCCGGAGCGCGGCTTTTCGTTTATGCGTGACGGTCCGCTGGATATGCGTATGGATCCAACGCGCGGCCAGTCGGCTGCCGAGTGGCTTCAGACCGCAGACGAAGCCGATATTGCCTGGGTGCTGAAAACGTTTGGCGAAGAACGTTTCGCCAGGCGCATCGCCCGCGCCATCGTTGAACGTAACCGTGTCGATCCGATGACCCGCACCAAAGAGCTGGCAGAAGTGGTGGCGGCGGCAACGCCGGTGAAGGACAAATTCAAACATCCCGCGACCCGTACCTTCCAGGCGGTGCGCATCTGGGTGAACAGTGAACTGGAGGAAATAGAGCTGGCGCTAAAAAACTCGCTCGGCGTGCTTGCCCCCGGAGGGCGGCTTTCTGTCATCAGCTTCCACTCACTGGAAGACCGCATTGTGAAACGCTTTATGCGTGAGCAAAGCCGTGGCCCGCAGGTTCCTGCCGGGTTACCGATGACCGAAGCGCAACTCAGTAAACTGGGCGGTCGTCAGTTGCGAGCCTTAGGAAAGTTAATGCCGGGTGAAGAAGAAGTGGCCGAAAATCCACGCGCCCGGAGTTCAGTTCTGCGCATTGCAGAGAGGACGAACGCATGATCAGCAGAGTGACAGAGACCCTGAGCAAAGTGAAGGGATCGTTAGGAAGCAACGAGCGCCATGCTTTGCCTGGCGTGATCGGCGACGATCTTTTGCGTTTCGGGAAACTGCCACTCTGCTTGTTCATTTGCATCATCATGACGGCGGTGACGGTGGTAACCACCTCGCACCATACTCGCTTATTGACCGCGCAGCGCGAGCAGTTAGTGCTTGAGCGCGATGCGCTGGATATCGAATGGCGCAACCTGATTCTTGAAGAGAACGCCCTTGGCGATCACAGCCGGGTCGAACGGATCGCAACCGAAAAGCTGCAAATGCAGCATGTTGATCCCTCTCAGGAAAATATCGTAGTGCAGAAATAGATGATGAAGGAATTACGCAACGCATGAAAGCCGCGGCGAAGACGCTTAAACCGAAACGCCATGACGACCAGGCCAGCTTTATCAGCTGGCGTTTTGCGTTGCTTTGCGGTTGCATTCTGCTGGCGCTCGGGTTTTTGCTCGGGCGCGTTGCGTATTTACAGATAATCAACCCGGATATGCTGGTGCGCGAAGGCGACATGCGTTCCCTGCGCGTGCAGGAAGTCGCCACCTCGCGCGGGATGATTACCGACCGCTCCGGCCGCCCGCTGGCGGTGAGCGTGCCGGTAAAAGCCATCTGGGCCGATCCGAAAGAGCTGCATGACGCGGGCGGCGTGTCGCTGGATAACCGCTGGAAAGCGCTCTCGGATGCGCTGAATATGCCTCTCGACCAGCTGGCGGCGCGCATCAACGCCAACCCGAAAGGGCGCTTTATCTATCTGGCGCGCCAGGTGAACCCGGACCTGGGCGATTACATTAAAAAGCTTAAGCTGCCGGGCATCCATCTGCGCGAGGAGTCTCGCCGTTACTACCCGTCCGGGGAAGTGACCGCTCACCTCATCGGTTTTACCAACGTTGACAGCCAGGGCATTGAAGGGGTTGAAAAGAGCTTTGATAAATGGCTCACCGGCCAGCCTGGCGAGCGCGTGGTGCGTAAAGACCGCTATGGCCGGGTGATAGAAGATATCTCTTCGACCGACAGCCAGGCCGCGCATAACCTTGCGCTGAGCATTGATGAGCGCCTGCAAGCGCTGGTCTATCGCGAACTGAACAACGCCGTGGCTTTTAACAAGGCGGAATCCGGCAGCGCCGTGCTGGTAGATGTGAACACCGGCGAAGTGTTAGCGATGGCTAACAGCCCGTCCTATAACCCGAACAACTTCTCCGGCACGGCAAAAGATGCCATGCGTAACCGTGCGATTACCGACGTTTTCGAACCGGGTTCCACCGTGAAACCAATGGTGGTGATGACCGCCTTGCAGCGCGGCGTCGTCACGCCAAACACGGTGCTCAACACCGTGCCTTACCGGGTTAACGGCCACGAAATCAAAGACGTGGCGCGATACAGCGAACTGACCCTGACCGGGGTTCTACAGAAGTCGAGTAACGTTGGTGTTTCCAAGCTGGCGTTAGCGATGCCGTCCTCAGCGTTAGTAGATACTTACTCACGTTTTGGACTGGGAAAGGCGACCAATTTGGGGTTGGTCGGAGAACGCAGTGGCTTATATCCTCAAAAACAACGGTGGTCTGACATAGAGAGGGCCACCTTCTCTTTCGGCTACGGGCTAATGGTAACACCGTTACAGTTAGCGCGAGTCTACGCAACAATTGGCAGCTACGGCATCTACCGACCGCTGTCGATAACCAAGGTCGACCCTCCGGTACCGGGTGAGCGCATCTTCAGCGAGTCCATCGTACGTACCGTTGTACATATGATGGAGAGCGTGGCGCTGCCGGGCGGCGGCGGCGTGAAAGCCGCCATCAAGGGGTATCGTATTGCGATCAAAACCGGTACCGCGAAAAAGGTCGGGCCGGACGGTCGCTATATCAACAAATACATTGCTTATACCGCTGGCGTCGCGCCTGCCAGCCGCCCGCGCTTTGCGCTGGTGGTGGTGATAAACGACCCGCAAGCGGGTAAATACTACGGTGGCGCCGTGTCCGCGCCGGTCTTCGGTGCCATCATGGGCGGCGTACTGCGCACCATGAACATTGAGCCGGATGCGCTGACCACGAGCGAGAAAAGTGAGTTTGTAATTAATCAAGGCGAGGGAACAGGTGGCAGATCGTAATTTGCGCGACCTACTCGCTCCGTGGGTGCCGACGGCCCCTGCGCGAGCACTACGAGAGATGACACTCGACAGCCGTGTGGCTGCGTCGGGCGATCTCTTTGTGGCGGTGGTCGGTCATCAGGCGGACGGGCGTCGTTATATCCCGCAGGCGATTGCGCAAGGTGTTGCTGCCATTATTGCTGAAGCGAAAGACGAAGCAAATGACGGTGAAATTCGTGAAATGCACGGTGTCCCGGTTATCTATCTCAGCCAGTTAACCGAGCGTCTCTCCGCGCTGGCGGGGCGTTTTTATGGCGAGCCTTCAGAACAGCTACGCCTGATAGGCGTAACAGGTACCAACGGTAAAACGACTACCACTCAGCTTCTGGCGCAGTGGAGCCAGCTGCTTGGCGAAACTAGCGCAGTGATGGGCACCGTCGGCAACGGTTTATTGGGGAAAGTTATCCCAACGGAAAATACCACCGGTTCAGCCGTCGATGTGCAGCATGTGATTGCTAACCTGGCCCGGCAGGGCGCGAGCGTCGCGGCGATGGAAGTCTCCTCCCACGGTCTGGTGCAACATCGCGTGGCGGCACTGAAATTTGCCGCGTCGGTGTTTACCAATCTAAGCCGCGATCACCTTGATTATCACGGCGATATGGAGCATTACGAAGCGGCAAAATGGCTGCTGTTCTCTTCTCATCATTATGGTCAGGCGATTGTCAACGCCGATGACGAAGTAGGGCGTCGCTGGCTGGCTAAGCTGCCGGACGGCGTGGCTGTCTCGATGGAAGGGCATATCAACCCTGACTGCCACGGGCGCTGGCTGAAAGCTGTTGACGTGAATTATCACGACAGCGGAGCAACGATTCGTTTTGACTCATCCTGGGGCGAAGGCGAAATTGAAAGCCGCCTGATGGGGGCATTTAACGTCAGCAACCTGCTGCTGGCGCTGGCGACGCTGCTGGCGCTGGGCTATCCGCTGAGCGCGCTATTGCAAACCGCGTCTCGCCTGCAACCGGTATGCGGTCGTATGGAAGTGTTCAAAGCGCCGGGCAAACCGACAGTGGTCGTGGATTATGCGCACACGCCGGATGCGCTGGAAAAAGCGTTACAGGCGGCGCGCCTGCACTGTACCGGCACGCTGTGGTGTGTGTTCGGCTGCGGCGGCGATCGCGACAAAGGAAAACGTCCGTTAA
This sequence comes from Vagococcus sp. WN89Y, assembly GCF_052220145.1. NCBI lineage: Bacteria > Bacillati > Bacillota > Bacilli > Lactobacillales > Enterococcaceae > Vagococcus > Vagococcus sp. WN89Y. The sequence continues at coordinate 174,536 of NZ_JBQPOM010000011.1, forward strand.
TGGGCGCAATTGCCGAGCAGTTTGCCGACATTCCAGTGGTGACGGACGATAACCCGCGCACCGAAGAGCCACGCGCCATTATCAACGATATTCTTGCCGGTATGCTGGACGCGGGCCGCGCGCGCGTCGTGGAAGGGCGTGCCGAAGCGGTGACCAATACGATTATGCAGGCGAAAGAGAACGACGTGGTGCTGGTGGCCGGTAAAGGCCATGAAGATTATCAAATCGTCGGCACGCGCCGTCTGGACTACTCAGATCGCGTCACCGTCGCGCGCTTGTTGGGGGCTATCGCATGATTAGTGTAACCCTCAGCCAGCTCGCCGGGATTTTGCACGGTGAACTCCATGGTCAGGATGCCACTATTGAAGACGTCACGACCGATACCCGCAAGCTGACGGCGGGCTGTCTGTTTGTTGCGCTGAAAGGCGAGCGCTTCGATGCGCACGACTTTGCCGAGCAAGCGCAAGCGGGCGGGGCTGGCGCGCTGCTGGTTAGCCGTAAGCTGGCGTGCGATTTGCCACAGCTGGTGGTAAAAGACACGCGCCTGGCCTTTGGCGAACTGGGCGCATGGGTGCGCCAGCAGGTGCCGACGCGCGTCGTGGCGCTCACGGGTTCTTCAGGTAAAACATCGGTCAAAGAGATGACCGCCGCCATTTTGAGCGAGTGCGGCAACACGCTTTATACCGCGGGCAATCTAAACAATGACATTGGCGTGCCGATGACATTGCTGCGTTTAACCAAAGCCCATGAGTACGCAGTGATTGAACTGGGTGCAAACCATCAGGGCGAGATAGCCTGGACCGTGGGGCTGACGCGCCCGGAAGCGGCGCTGGTCAACAACCTGGCGGCGGCGCATCTGGAAGGGTTCGGTTCGCTGGCGGGAGTGGCAAAAGCGAAAGGCGAAATCTATACCGGCCTGCCGCAAAATGGTGTGGCCATTATGAACGCGGATAATAACGACTGGCTGAACTGGCAGAGCATTATCGGCGAGCGCAAAGTGTGGCGTTTTTCACCGAATGCGGCAAACAGTGATTTTACCGCGACCGATGTGCATGTGACCTCACATGGCACGGAGTTCACTTTGCAGACGCCGACCGGCGACATCGCGGTCACGCTGCCACTGCCTGGGCGGCATAATATCGCCAATGCGCTGGCGGCGACGGCGCTGGCAATGGCAGTCGGTGCCGGGCTGGACGCGGTGAAAAAAGGCCTCGCGCGCCTGAAAGCGGTGCCGGGGCGTTTGTTCCCGGTGCAGCTTAGCGAAAATCAGCTGTTGCTGGATGACACCTATAACGCCAACGTCGGCTCGATGACCGCCGCCGCGCAGGTGTTATCTGAAATGCCGGGCTTTCGCGTGATGGTCGTTGGCGATATGGCCGAGCTTGGCGATGAAAGCGAGGCCTGCCACATTCAGGTGGGCGAAGCGGCGAAAGCGGCAGGTATCGACAAAGTATTGAGCGTTGGAAAACTGAGCAAAGCGCTGAGCGATGCCAGCGGCGTGGGCGAGCATTTTAGCGATAAAAAAGCCGCGGTCGCGAGACTTAACGCGCTGCTTGCTGAACATAAAATAATGACCATTTTAGTGAAAGGTTCACGTAGTTCCGCCATGGAAGAGGTGGTTCGCGAATTACAGGAGAAAGGAACATGTTAGTGTGGCTGGCCGAACATCTGGTCAAATATTATTCCGGCTTTAACGTCTTCTCTTATTTGACGTTTCGCGCCATCGTCAGCCTGCTGACCGCGCTGTTTATCTCATTGTGGATGGGGCCGCGCATGATTGCGCGTCTGCAAAAACTCTCTTTTGGCCAGGTTGTGCGTAACGATGGCCCGGAGTCGCACTTTAGCAAGCGCGGCACGCCGACGATGGGCGGGATCATGATCCTTACCGCTATCGTGGTTTCCGTACTGCTGTGGGCTTACCCCTCTAACCCGTACGTCTGGTGCGTGCTGACGGTGCTGGTGGGCTATGGCGTGATTGGTTTTGTGGATGATTACCGCAAGGTGGTGCGTAAAGACACCAAAGGCCTGATCGCGCGCTGGAAGTATTTCTGGATGTCGGTGATTGCGCTGGGCGTAGCGTTTGCGCTCTACCTGGCGGGCAAAGACACGCCGGCGACCGAGCTGGTGGTACCGTTCTTTAAAGATGTGATGCCGCAGCTGGGCATTTTCTACATTCTGCTGGCGTATTTTGTGATTGTTGGTACCGGCAACGCGGTCAACCTGACCGATGGCCTTGATGGCCTGGCAATTATGCCAACGGTATTTGTTGCGGGCGGTTTTGCGCTGGTGGCCTGGGCGACCGGGAATATGAATTTCGCCAACTACCTGCATATTCCCTACCTGCGCCATGCCGGGGAGCTGGTGATTGTCTGTACGGCGATTGTTGGCGCGGGGCTGGGTTTTTTATGGTTTAACACCTATCCGGCTCAGGTATTTATGGGCGATGTTGGTTCTCTGGCGCTTGGCGGCGCGCTGGGCATTATTGCCGTGCTGCTGCGCCAGGAGTTTTTGCTGGTGATTATGGGCGGGGTGTTTGTGGTGGAAACCCTGTCGGTGATTTTGCAGGTCGGGTCGTTTAAGTTACGCGGCCAGCGGATTTTCCGCATGGCGCCGATTCATCACCACTATGAACTGAAAGGCTGGCCGGAGCCGCGCGTGATTGTGCGCTTCTGGATTATTTCGCTGATGCTGGTGCTGATTGGCCTGGCAACGCTGAAGGTACGTTAATCATGGTTGATTACCAGGACAAAAAAGTCGTCATTATTGGATTAGGCCTGACCGGCCTTTCCTGCGTGGACTTTTTCCTTGCGCGCGGCGTAACGCCGCGCGTGATGGATACGCGCATTTCACCGCCGGGGCTGGATAAGCTGCCGGAAGAAGTGGAGCGTCATCTTGGTAGTCTTAACGATGACTGGCTGCTGGCGGCCGATCTTATCGTGGCAAGCCCCGGCGTCGCGCTCGCGCATCCTTCACTGAGCGCTGCCGCTGACGCAGGGGTCGAAATCGTTGGCGATATCGAACTCTTTTGCCGCGAAGCCAAAGCGCCGATCGTCGCGATTACCGGCTCGAACGGTAAAAGCACCGTCACCAAACTGGTCGGCGAAATGGCTCAGGCTGCCGGGATGAATGTTGGCGTTGGCGGCAATATTGGCCTGCCTGCGCTGATGTTGCTTGATGATGAGCGCGAGCTGTATGTGCTGGAGCTTTCCAGCTTCCAACTGGAAACCACCTCCAGTCTGCGGGCGGTGGCGGCCACTATCCTGAACGTAACGGAAGATCATATGGATCGCTATCCGTTCGGGTTACAGCAGTATCGCGCGGCGAAATTACGCATTTACGAAAACGCCAAAACCTGCGTGGTCAACGCCGATGATGCGCTGACTATGCCGGTACGCGGTGCCGATGAGCGCTGCGTCAGTTTTGGCGTCGATGTTGGCGACTATCACCTGAACCGCCAGCTGGGTGAAATCTGGCTGCGTGTTAAAGGCGAAAAAGTGCTGAACGTCAAAGAGATGAAGCTGACCGGCCAGCACAACTACACCAATGCTCTCGCGGCGCTGGCGCTGGCCGATGCCGCTGGCATACCGCGCTCCAGCAGCCTGACGGCGCTGACCACGTTTACCGGTTTGCCGCACCGTTTCCAGTTAGCGCTGGAAAACAACGGCGTGCGCTGGATAAACGATTCAAAAGCGACCAACGTTGGCAGCACCGAAGCGGCGCTGAACGGGTTGCAGCTTGATGGCACCCTGCACCTTTTGCTCGGCGGCGATGGCAAGTCTGCCGACTTCACCCCGTTAAAACGCTATCTTGCAGGCGATCGTATACGTTTGTACTGCTTTGGTCGCGACGGTGCTGAACTGGCGGCGCTGCGCCCGGAGATCGCCACGCAAACAGAGACGATGGAGCAGGCGATGCAGCTTATTGCAACGCGCGTGCAGCCGGGAGATATGGTGCTGCTTTCGCCTGCGTGCGCCAGCCTCGATCAGTTTAAGAATTTTGAACAACGGGGCGATGTCTTCACCCGTCTGGCGCAGGAGTTAGGCTGATGCGTTTGACTCTTCCCCGCCTTCACATGCCGCGCCTGCCAGGATTTAGCATCCTGGCGTGGCTGTTTTCGGCGCTCAAAGGGTGGGTGATGGGCTCCAGGCAGAAAGATACCGACAGCCTGGTCATGTATGACCGTATGCTGCTGTGGTTAACGCTGGGGCTGGCGGCAATTGGTTTTATTATGGTCACCTCGGCTTCGATGCCGGTCGGCCAGCGCCTGACCGAAGATCCGTTCTTCTTCGCTAAACGCCATGCGCTGTATCTGTTTCTTGCCTTTTGCCTGGCGATAATCACGCTGCGCCTGCCGATGGATTTCTGGCAGAAATACAGCTCAGCGATGCTTATCGCGGCGATTATTATGCTGCTGCTGGTTTTAGTCGTGGGCAGCTCCATCAACGGGGCATCGCGCTGGATAGACCTGGGCGTGATGCGCTTTCAGCCTGCGGAGTTCACCAAGCTGTCGCTGTTCTGTTATCTGGCGAACTATCTGGTGCGCAAGGTGGACGAAGTGCGTAACAACCTGCGCGGCTTCCTTAAACCGATGGGCGTGATTCTGGTACTGGCCGTGCTGCTGCTGGCGCAGCCTGACCTCGGTACGGTTGTGGTGCTATTTATCACAACGCTTGCGATGCTGTTTCTTGCGGGTGCCAAGCTCTGGCAGTTCATTGCCATCATCGGCATGGGCATCTCGGCGGTGGTGTTGCTGATCCTTGCCGAGCCGTACCGTATCCGCCGCGTGACGTCTTTCTGGAACCCCTGGGAAGATCCGTTCGGCAGCGGTTACCAGTTAACCCAGTCGCTGATGGCCTTTGGGCGCGGTGAATTGTGGGGGCAGGGTCTGGGCAATTCGATACAGAAACTGGAGTATCTGCCGGAGGCGCACACTGACTTCATTTTCTCCATTATCGGGGAAGAACTCGGTTATATCGGTGTGGTACTGGCACTTTTAATGGTATTCTTCGTCGCTTTTCGCGCCATGTCTATCGGGCGAAAAGCGCTGCAAATCGACCACCGTTTCTCCGGTTTTCTGGCCTGCTCAATTGGTATCTGGTTCAGTTTCCAGGCGCTGGTAAACGTCGGCGCGGCGGCAGGTATGTTGCCGACCAAGGGGCTGACGCTGCCGCTTATCAGCTACGGTGGGTCGAGTTTATTGATTATGTCGACGGCGATTACGCTGTTGCTACGAATAGATTATGAGACGCGTCTGAAAACAGCGCAGGCGTTCACACGAGGTGTGCGATGAGTGAGGCAAAGCGGTTGATGGTGATGGCAGGCGGCACCGGCGGGCATGTGTTCCCCGGTTTGGCCGTTGCGCACCATTTGATGGATCAGGGCTGGCAAGTGCGCTGGCTCGGAACCGCCGATCGCATGGAAGCCGATTTGGTGCCAAAGCACGGTATTGAGATTGATTTTATCCGTATCTCCGGCCTGCGCGGTAAAGGTCTTAAAGCATTGCTGTTAGCGCCGCTGCATATTTTTAACGCCTGGCGTCAGGCGCGCGCCATTATGCAGCGCTTTAAGCCTGACGTTGTGCTGGGGATGGGCGGCTATGTTTCCGGTCCTGGCGGCCTGGCGGCCTGGTCGCTTGGTATCCCGGTAGTGCTGCACGAGCAGAATGGTATCGCCGGGCTGACGAACAAATGGCTGGCGAAAATCGCCACCAAAGTGATGCAGGCTTTTCCCGGCGCGTTCCCGAAGGCGGACGTCGTAGGGAACCCGGTGCGTGTCGATGTGCTGGAGCTGGCGCTGCCGCAAACCCGCTTGTCGGGGCGTAGCGGGCCGGTAAGAGTGCTGGTGGTCGGCGGGTCGCAGGGCGCGCGCATCCTCAACCAGACGATGCCGCACGTCGCCGCAAAACTGGGCGATGCCATCACCATCTGGCATCAGAGCGGTAAAGGCGCGCAGCAGACGGTGGAGCAAGATTATCTCGCTGCGGGCGCGCCGGGGCATAAAGTTACGGAATTTATTGACGATATGGCTCAGGCCTATGCGTGGGCCGATGTGGTGGTTTGCCGCTCGGGCGCGCTGACGGTCAGTGAAATTGCTGCGGCAGGTTTACCGGCGCTGTTTGTGCCGTTTCAGCATAAAGACCGCCAGCAGTACTGGAACGCGTTGCCGCTGGAAAAGGCGGGGGCTGCGAAGATCCTTGAGCAGCCGCAGTTTACGGTGGATGCCGTGGCCGCAACGCTTGCGGGCTGGGATCGCGAAACTCTGCTGGAGATGGCGCAACGCGCGCGCGCGACGTCCATCCCGGATGCTACCGAACGGGTAGCCCATGAAGTCAGCCTTGCAGCACAGGCATAAATACTGGCGGCGCCTTTTGCGTCGCATGAATTTTTGAAGTAGTTGATGGTGTTGAGAGAATGAATACACAAGAACTGGCGAAACTGCGTTTAATTGTGCCCGAGATGCGACGCGTCCGGCACATCCACTTCGTTGGCATTGGCGGTGCTGGCATGGGCGGTATTGCCGAAGTGCTGGCCAACGAAGGCTACCAGATAAGCGGTTCCGATCTGGCACCGAACGCGGTTACGCAACAGCTGGCTTCACTTGGCGCCACCATCTATTTCAACCATCGCCCGGAGAACGTCAGCGATGCAAGCGTCGTGGTGGTTTCAAGCGCCATCACCGCCGACAACCCGGAAATCGTCGCCGCGCATGAAGCACGCATTCCGGTGATCCGCCGCGCAGAGATGCTGGCAGAGCTGATGCGTTTTCGCCACGGTATCGCTATCGCCGGTACGCACGGCAAAACGACCACCACCGCGATGGTGGCCAGCATCTACGCCGAGGCCGGTCTGGACCCGACGTTTGTCAACGGCGGGCTGGTGAAAGCCGCGGGCGTGCATGCGCGCCTGGGCCACAGCCGCTATTTGATTGCTGAAGCGGATGAGAGCGATGCCTCTTTCCTGCATCTGCAACCGATGGTGGCGATTGTGACCAATATCGAAGCCGATCATATGGATACGTACCAGGGCGACTTCGAAAATTTAAAGACCACCTTTATCAATTTCCTGCACAACCTGCCGTTTTATGGCCGTGCGGTGATGTGTGTTGACGACCCGGTTATTCGCGAGCTGCTGCCGCGCGTTGGGCGTCAGACCACGACTTATGGTTTTAGCGCAGACGCTGATGTGCGCGTTGAGGATTACCAGCAGATAGGCCCGCAGGGGCATTTTACGCTGGTGCGCCAGGATAAACCGGCGCTGCGCGTCACGCTCAATGCGCCGGGTCGTCATAATGCGTTAAACGCGGCGGCGGCGGTGTCCGTGGCGACCGAAGAGGGCATTGAAGACGAGGCTATTTTGCGTGCGCTGGCAAGCTTCCAGGGCACCGGTCGACGTTTTGATTTTCTCGGCGAGTTCCCGCTGGCTGAGGTCAACGGGAAGTCCGGCACCGCGATGCTGGTGGATGACTATGGCCACCACCCGACAGAAGTCGATGCCACCATTAAAGCTGCGCGTGCAGGCTGGCCGGATAAAAACCTGGTGATGGTCTTTCAGCCGCACCGTTATACCCGCACGCGAGATTTATATGATGATTTCGCCAACGTGCTGACGCAGGTGGACGCCTTACTGATGCTGGAAGTTTATCCGGCAGGTGAAGCGCCGATCCCGGGCGCGGACAGCCGCTCGCTGTGCCGTACTATTCGCGGGCGCGGCAAAATCGATCCGATCCTTGTGCCTGATGCCGCACAGGTTGCGGAAATGCTGGCACCGGTGCTGACCGGCAACGATCTGGTGCTTATCCAGGGCGCCGGTAATGTGGGCAAGGTTGCGCGCAATCTGGCAGAGATAAAACTGAAGCCGCAGACGCCGGAGGAGAACCATGGCTGAGAAAGTTGCCGTTCTGCTCGGCGGCACGTCCGCCGAGCGCGAAGTGTCGCTCAACTCTGGCGCCGCCGTGCTGGCTGGTCTGCGCGAGGGCGGCGTCGATGCCCACGGTATTGACCCGCGCGATACTGATATTACGCGTCTCAAAGAGATGGGTTTCAGTAAGGTTTTTATTGCATTACATGGTCGCGGCGGTGAAGACGGAACCTTGCAAGGATTGCTGGAAACCATTGATCTGCCTTATACCGGCAGCGGCGTGATGGCCTCGGCTATTTCAATGGATAAACTGCGCAGCAAGCTGCTTTGGCAAGGCGCAGGCTTGCCTGTTGCTCCTTCGGTGGCGGTCACGCGCAGCGAATTTGAATTAGGCCTGAAAACTGATGATATTCAGCGCATTGATAATCTGGGTTTACCCGTTATTGTCAAGCCCAGCCGTGAAGGCTCAAGTGTTGGGATGTCAAAGGTAGACAATCGTGACGATTTGCACTCGGCATTAGCACTTGCGTTTCAACACGATGATGAAGTTTTAATTGAAAAATGGCTAAGTGGGCCAGAATTTACCGTAGCGATACTTGGAAACGAAATTTTACCGTCTATTCGCATCCAACCTGCGGGAATCTTCTATGATTATGAGGCGAAGTATCTCTCTGATGAGACGAAATATTTCTGTCCATCTGGCTTAGAAGAGGAGCGTGAGGCGAATTTACGCTCCCTGGTGATGAAAGCATGGGATCTTTTAGGTTGCCGTGGCTGGGGGCGGGTAGACGCCATGCTGGACAGCGACGGTCAGTTCTATCTGCTGGAGGCGAATACGTCGCCAGGCATGACCAGCCACAGTCTGGTGCCGATGGCGGCACGGCAGGCAGGGATGAGCTTCTCGCAGCTGGTTGTGCGCATTCTGGCGCTGGCGGAGTGATATGTCTCAGGCTGCGCTGAACACGCGAAACCGCGACGCAGAGGCCGTTACGACCTCGCGGCGGAATAATGGAACGCGTCTTGCAGGCATTATCTTCCTGCTGACGGTGCTGTGCACCGTGTTGGCCAGCGGTTGGGTGGTTCTGGGCTGGATGGACGATGCGCAGCGTTTGCCATTGTCGAAACTGGTGGTGACCGGCGAGCGTCATTACACACGTAACGACGATATACGCCAGTCAATCCTGGCGCTGGGCGCGCCCGGCACCTTTATGACGCAGGATGTGAATATCATCCAGAGCCAGATTGAACGCCTGCCCTGGATAAAGCAGGCAAGCGTAAGAAAACAATGGCCGGACGAATTGAAGATTCATCTGGTTGAATATGTGCCCATTGCAAGGTGGAATGATCAGCACATGGTCGATATCGACGGAAATGCGTTCAGCATACCGGCCGAACGAACCAGTAAACAGATTTTACCGATGCTGTACGGCCCGGAAGGCAGTGAAAGCGAAGTTTTGCAGGGTTACCGGGATATGGGGCAAGTGCTGGCAAAAGACAGGTTCACGTTAAAAGAGGCGGCCATGACCGCGCGGCGTTCATGGCAGATAACGTTAAGCAATGATATCAAGCTTAACCTGGGCCGTGGCGACACGATGAAACGTCTGGCGCGCTTTGTCGAACTCTACCCGGTGTTGCAGCAGCAAGCGCAGGCGGATGGCAAAGAGATAAGCTACGTGGATTTACGCTATGACTCAGGCGCGGCTGTTGGCTGGAAAGCGGCCCCTGTTCAGGAACCGAATCAGCAGCAAAATCAGGCACAACAGAATCAGGCACAGGCAGAGCAACAATGATCAAGGCGACGGACAGAAAACTGGTAGTTGGACTGGAGATTGGCACCGCGAAGGTGGCTGCTTTAGTAGGGGAAGTTCTGCCCGACGGCATTGTGAATATTATTGGCGTGGGCAGTTGCCCCTCCCGCGGGATGGATAAAGGCGGCGTAAACGATCTGGAATCGGTGGTGAAGTGCGTGCAACGCGCCATCGATCAGGCCGAACTGATGGCCGATTGCCAGATCTCGTCGGTCTACCTTGCCCTGTCGGGGAAACATATTAGCTGTCAGAACGAAATAGGTATGGTGCCTATTTCCGAAGAAGAAGTGACGCAGGAAGACGTGGAAAACGTCGTGCATACCGCCAAATCGGTGCGCGTGCGTGACGAACACCGTGTGTTGCACGTTATTCCGCAGGAGTACGCCATCGACTACCAGGAAGGGATCAAGAATCCGGTTGGTTTGTCGGGCGTGCGTATGCAGGCGAAAGTGCACCTGATAACCTGCCACAACGATATGGCGAAAAACATTGTTAAAGCGGTTGAACGATGTGGATTGAAAGTTGACCAACTCATTTTCGCCGGACTGGCGTCCAGCTACTCCGTGTTAACGGAAGATGAGCGCGAACTGGGCGTCTGTGTGGTCGATATCGGCGGTGGCACCATGGATATGGCGGTGTATACCGGCGGCGCTTTACGCCACACGCGCGTGATCCCCTACGCGGGGAACGTGGTGACCAGCGACATCGCTTACGCTTTCGGCACGCCGCCAAGCGACGCCGAGGCGATTAAAGTTCGCCACGGCTGCGCGCTGGGCTCGCTGGTTGGCAAAGACGAAAGCGTCGAAGTACCGAGCGTTGGCGGGCGTCCGCCGCGCAGTTTGCAGCGCCAGACGCTGGCAGATGTGATTGAGCCGCGCTATACCGAGCTGCTCAATCTGGTGAACGATGAGATTTTGCAGTTGCAGGAGCAGCTTCGCCAGCAGGGTGTGAAACATCATCTGGCGGCGGGGATTGTGTTGACCGGCGGCGCGGCGCAAATCGAAGGCCTGGCGGCCTGCGCGCAGCGCGTGTTCCATACGCAGGTGCGTATTGGTGCGCCGCTTAATATTACAGGTTTGACGGACTATGCCCAGGAGCCTTATTACTCAACGGCTGTCGGGCTGCTTCACTACGGGAAAGAAACCCATTTAAGTGGTGAGGCTGAGGTGGAAAAACGGGTGTCAGTTGGCTCATGGTTTAAGCGAATCAATAGCTGGCTGCGTAAAGAGTTTTAATTTTTTCAGAGACTGTAGAAAATTAACGGTCTCAGGCGACAGGCACAAAACGGAGAGAAATTATGTTTGAACCGATGGAATTAACCAACGACGCGGTGATTAAAGTCATCGGCGTCGGTGGCGGCGGCGGTAACGCCGTAGAGCATATGGTGCGCGAACGCATCGAAGGTGTTGAATTCTTCGCGGTGAATACCGATGCGCAAGCATTGCGTAAAACGGCGGTAGGTCAAACCATTCAGATCGGTGGCGGTATCACCAAAGGTCTGGGCGCTGGCGCTAATCCGGAAGTTGGGCGTAACGCGGCAGAAGAAGATCGCGAAGCTCTGCGCGCTGCGCTTGAAGGTGCTGACATGGTCTTTATCGCGGCCGGCATGGGCGGCGGTACGGGTACCGGCGCTGCGCCTGTCGTGGCTGAAGTCGCGAAAGATTTGGGTATCCTGACGGTTGCTGTGGTGACGAAGCCTTTCAATTTCGAAGGCAAAAAGCGCATGGCGTTTGCCGAGCAGGGTATCACTGAGCTGTCCAAGCATGTGGACTCGCTTATCACTATCCCGAACGATAAGCTGTTAAAAGTATTGGGTCGCGGTATCTCGTTGCTGGATGCTTTCGGCGCAGCAAATGACGTACTGAAAGGGGCGGTTCAGGGTATCGCCGAGCTGATTACCCGTCCGGGTCTGATGAACGTTGACTTCGCCGACGTGCGCACCGTGATGTCCGAAATGGGCTACGCGATGATGGGCTCCGGCGTGGCAAGCGGTGAAGATCGCGCCGAAGAAGCCGCAGAGATGGCGATTTCCAGCCCGCTGCTCGAAGATATCGATCTTTCCGGCGCACGTGGCGTACTGGTTAACATCACGGCGGGCTTTGACCTGCGTCTGGATGAGTTTGAAACGGTGGGGAACACCATCCGTGCCTTTGCGTCGGATAACGCAACCGTGGTTATCGGTACTTCCCTTGACCCGGATATGAACGACGAGCTGCGCGTCACCGTTGTTGCCACCGGTATTGGTATGGACAAGCGTCCTGAAATCACCCTGGTGACCAACAAGCAGGCGCAGCAGCCGGCAATGGATCGCTTCCAGCAGCATGGCATGCAGCCGATGCAGCAAGAGCAAAAACCGGTTTCAAAAGTGGTTAACGACAACACGCCGCAGACCGCTAAAGAGCCGGATTACCTGGATATTCCAGCGTTTTTGCGCAAACAGGCTGATTAAGAATAAGCTGGAAGTTGGGCTTCTTCGCTCTTTGTGCTAAACTGGCCGTCCGATTGTGTTATACAATTTGGATGGATTGGTAAACAGGCGAGATTATACGATGATCAAACAAAGGACACTTAAACGTATCGTTCAGGCGACGGGTGTCGGTTTGCATACCGGCAAGAAAGTCACACTGACGTTGCGCCCTGCGCCGGCAAACACCGGGGTCATCTATCGTCGCACCGACTTAAATCCACCGGTAGATTTCCCGGCCGATGCTAAATCTGTGCGTGATACAATGCTCTGTACATGTCTGGTCAATGAGCATGACGTGCGGATTTCCACTGTCGAGCACTTAAATGCTGCGCTGGCAGGGCTGGGCATCGACAACATTATTGTTGAAGTCGATGCGCCGGAAATTCCAATTATGGATGGCAGCGCTGCGCCTTTTGTTTACCTGCTGCTTGACGCAGGCATTGAAGAGCTGAACAGCGCCAAGAAATTTGTTCGCATCAAAGAGACGGTGCGTGTTGAAGACGGTGACAAGTGGGCAGAGTTCAAACCGCACAACGGTTTCTCTCTCGACTTTACCATCGACTTTAATCACCCGGCGATTGACGCCAGCACGCAGCGCTACGCGATGAATTTTTCTGCCGACGCATTTATGCGCCAGATCAGTCGTGCGCGTACCTTCGGTTTTATGCGCGATATCGAATACCTCCAGTCACGTGGATTGTGCCTGGGCGGTAGCTTCGATTGTGCCATCGTAGTTGATGATTATCGCGTACTTAACGAAGACGGTCTGCGTTTCGAAGATGAATTTGTTCGCCACAAAATGCTGGATGCAATTGGCGACCTGTTCATGTGCGGTCACAATATTATCGGTGCCTTTACCGCGTATAAATCCGGTCATGCGCTGAACAACAAACTGTTGCAGGCTGTTCTGGCAAAACAGGAAGCCTGGGAATATGTGACGTTCGAAGACGAAGCCGAACTGCCGCTGGCCTTCAAAGCACCTACTATGGTTCTGGCGTAACGTCAGAGCCTGAAAAGCGACTGGTTAACCTGGCACTCTCTCCGGTCAGGGAAGCCAGTCGTTTTTATTTGTGCGTTTTGCAACGCTCCTCCTTTATTCCTCTTTTATGCTTCATTTGTGCTGATAGTGGCGCGATCGCTGCTTTCATAACCACTTTAACCGCGTAATATCTGAATACTGCTGCGATGCAGGCTGCTTTAATGATAAGATTCTTGCGCAAAACGCGATAGACAATAAATTGTTACTCTTCTGGTGGGGCAAGTGAGCGGAATACTGACGCGCTGGCGACAATTTGGCAGACGCTATTTTTGGCCGCATCTCTTATTAGGGATGGTCGCGGCGAGCCTCGGCCTGCCTGCGCTTGCCAACAATTCCGAACCCACACAGCCCGCGCGGGAAAGCTCGCGTAATCATGACAGTAGCAGCACGGCTAAATTTACCAGTCTGGCCTTGCTGGAAGCCAATCGCCGCCCCAACTTCACCGTTGATTACTGGCACCAGCACGCTATCCGTACCGTTATTCGCCACCTTTCGTTCGCCATGGCGCCGCAAGCGCTACCGGTGGCAACGGAAGAGGCCTTGCCTGTCGAGGCGCACCATCTCGTTTTACTGGATACGCTCAGCGCGCTGCTGACCCAGGAAAGCAAGCCGCCGGCTATCGTCCGTCTGGCGACGACGACACCTTTCACTCCCCATAGCGCATTTCGTGTTGCTGCCTGGATTAGCCAGGTGCAAGGCATTCGCGCCGGGCCACAACGCCTTAGCTAGAAAAAGAACCGTATTTTCCTTTTTTAGCTCCGCAAAGCGGGGCGTTTGAGATATTGAATATGCTAATCAAATTATTGACCAAAGTTTTCGGCAGTCGTAACGACCGCACACTGCGCCGCATGCGTAAAACCGTCACCCAGATTAACGCCATGGAACCGGCAATGGAAAAGCTCACCGATGATGAGCTGAAAGCCAAAACCGCAGAATTTCGCGCGCGCCTGGAAAAAGGTGAAACCGTAGAAAGCCTGATCCCGGAGGCATTCGCCGTTGTTCGCGAAGCGAGTAAGCGCGTGTTTGGCATGCGTCACTTCGATGTACAGCTGCTGGGCGGTATGGTGCTCAACGAGCGATGCATTGCCGAAATGCGTACCGGTGAAGGTAAAACTCTGACCGCAACGCTGCCAGCCTACCTCAATGCGCTGAGCGGTAAAGGCGTGCATGTAGTGACCGTCAACGACTATCTGGCCCAGCGTGACGCCGAAAATAACCGCCCGCTGTTTGAATTCCTCGGTATGACCGTGGGTATCAACCTGCCGGGCATGCCGTCTGTTGCCAAACGCGAAGCCTACGCTGCCGATATTACTTACGGCACCAACAACGAATACGGCTTCGACTACCTGCGCGATAACATGGCCTTCAGCCCGGAAGAGCGCGTCCAGCGTAAGCTGCACTATGCGTTAGTGGATGAGGTGGACTCCATCCTTATCGATGAAGCGCGTACGCCGCTGATTATCTCCGGCCCGGCGGAAGACAGCTCCGAGCTGTACAAGAAAGTTAACAAAATCATTCCTTACCTGGTTCGTCAGGAAAAAGACGACTCTGACACCTTCCAGGGTGAAGGCCACTTCTCTGTCGATGAAAAAGCGCGCCAGGTGACGCTGACCGAACGCGGTCTGGTGCTGATTGAAGAGCTGCTGGTGAAAGAAGGCATTATGGAAGAAGGCGAGTCGCTGTACTCCCCGACGAACATCATGCTGATGCATCACGTTACCGCTGCGCTGCGTGCGCATGCGCTGTTTACCCGTGATGTGGATTACATCGTTAAAGACGGCGAAGTCATTATCGTCGATGAGCATACCGGTCGTACCATGCAGGGCCGCCGCTGGTCTGATGGTCTGCACCAGGCCGTGGAAGCGAAAGAGGGCGTTGAGATCCAGAACGAGAACCAGACGCTGGCCTCTATCACTTTCCAGAACTATTTCCGCCTGTACGAAAAACTGGCCGGGATGACCGGTACGGCAGATACCGAAGCATTTGAGTTCAGCTCTATTTATAAACTCGATACGGTTGTGGTGCCGACTAACCGCCCGATGATCCGTAAAGACATGGCGGATCTGGTTTATATGACCGAAGCGGAAAAAATTCAGGCCATTATTGAAGATATCAAAGAGCGTACCGCGAATGGCCAGCCGGTGCTGGTGGGGACAATCTCCATCGAAAAATCAGAAGTTGTGTCTAATGAGCTGACAAAAGCTGGTATCAAGCACAATGTTCTCAACGCGAAGTTCCACGCCAAAGAAGCGGATATCGTCGCGCAGGCCGGTTACCCAGGCGCAGTTACCATCGCCACCAACATGGCGGGCCGTGGTACCGATATCGTGCTGGGCGGTAGCTGGCAGACTGAACTGGCGGCGCTTGAAAACCCAACCGAAGAGCAAATTGCCAAAATCAAAGCGGACTGGCAGGAACGCCACGATGCGGTGCTGGCGTCCGGTGGTCTGCATATTATCGGTACCGAGCGCCATGAATCGCGTCGTATCGATAACCAGTTGCGCGGTCGTTCCGGTCGTCAGGGCGATCCGGGTTCCTCTCGTTTCTATCTGTCGATGGAAGATGCGCTGATGCGTATCTTTGCCTCCGATCGTGTCTCTGGCATGATGCGCAAGCTTGGCATGAAACCGGGCGAAGCGATCGAGCACCCGTGGGTCACAAAAGCGATTGCGAATGCGCAGCGTAAAGTGGAAAGCCGCAACTTCGACATTCGTAAGCAACTGCTTGAATATGATGATGTGGCAAACGATCAGCGTCGCGCTATTTATACTCAGCGTAATGAGCTACTGGATGTTTCAGACGTTAGTGAAACCATTAACAGCATCCGGGAAGATGTCTTCAAAGCGACGATCGATGCACATATTCCGCCGCAGTCGCTGGAAGAGATGTGGGATATTCCTGGTCTGCAGGAACGCCTGAAAAATGATTTCGATCTGGATCTGCCGATCGCCGAATGGCTGGATAAAGAACCGGATCTGCACGAAGAGACCCTGCGTGAACGTATTTTGCAAAATGCGATAGAGTCTTATCAGCGCAAAGAGGACGTGGTGGGCGCAGAGATGATGCGCCACTTCGAAAAAGGCGTGATGCTGCAAACGCTGGATTCCCTGTGGAAAGAGCACCTTGCGGCGATGGATTATCTGCGCCAGGGCATCCACCTGCGTGGCTATGCGCAAAAAGATCCGAAACAGGAGTACAAGCGCGAGTCCTTCTCTATGTTCGCGGCGATGCTGGAATCACTGAAATATGAAGTGATCAGCACCCTGAGCAAAGTGCAGGTACGTATGCCGGAAGAAGTCGAAGCCATGGAGCAGCAACGCCGTCAGGACGCTGAGCGTCTGGCGCAGATGCAGCAGTTGAGCCACATGGACGATCAGTCGGAAGCGGCCGCCGCGCTTGCTGCGCAAACCGGCGAGCGTAAAGTCGGGCGTAACGACCCGTGCCCGTGCGGTTCCGGTAAGAAATACAAACAGTGCCACGGTCGCCTTAGCTAAGCGCGCGGCACAATCAGGATACGCGAAATGCGATGCCTGTTCTTTGCCCGCAAATAAAAGCGTGCAATGAAAGCGCTTCGCGACCAGCGGTCTGAATAATTACAAAGGCGCAGATATCTGCGCCTTTTTTACGGAGCCTGCATGAAAATTTTAAACATCGCTGTTGGCATCATTCGTAACCCGCAAGGGGAAATCTTTATCACCCGTCGCGCTGCCGATGCGCACATGGCCAATAAGTGGGAATTCCCCGGCGGGAAAATAGAAGCGGGCGAAACGCCGGAACAGGCGATGATCCGCGAGCTACAGGAAGAGGTGGGTATTACGCCGCAAGGTGCCGTGCTTTTCGATAAGCTGGAATATGCGTTCGTGGATCGTCACATCACGCTGTGGTTCTGGCTGGTGGAAAACTGGCAGGGCGAGCCGTGGGGAAAAGAGGGCCAGCCTGGCTGGTGGGTTGCGCAGAGCGCGCTGGTTGCTGAGAACTTCCCGCCAGCCAACGAGCCGGTGATCGCCCGGCTGTTAACAGACCGCTGCGCGCCCGGCGAGGCCTGAGTTTAGTACTGCTCTTCGCTCCAGTCATCGCTGTCTGACTGATCGCCCGCGCTGGGAATGCGTTTTTCTTCAGCAGCCCACTCTCCCAAATCAATAAGCTGGCAGCGTTTTGAACAAAATGGGCGATACGGGCTGTGCTCGTTCCACGTCACGCTCTTGCCGCAGGTTGGGCAGCTTACAATGGTTTCTTCAGACATCTTTACTCCTTAACAGCAGGCCAGTTCAAAATCGAGACGCTCGGGTACGACACCGTTTTCGCTATCCAGCGGAAGAAAACGAATGGCAAAGCGGCTCTTATGGCCAGAAATTTGCGGGTATAACTGGTCTTCCAGCGGCAATTTGAGACGCAGCAGGTCGGCGTCTTCGCCATTATCCTGGTAAAAACCATTCAGGCTGGTCTGGCGACGAAATGGCGCGGCGTTACGAATAAGATCAAGGATCAAGGTAAGCGTTGCCGTCAGCGGTTTCAGGCTCTCCAGCCAGACGCTAACCTGCGTGTCGCGCTGCGCTTGCGGCAAATGCAGCCACATATGCAGGGTCGGCAGATCAAAGCTACAGCAACCGCCAGGAATGCTCAAACGCTGGCGCACCAGCGCTATCAGGCGATCTTCGCGCAGCAACTGACCGATGCGTGGCGCGCTCATCAGCGTGGCGCCGCTCTCTTTTAACTGCTGGCGAATCGCTTCGATACGGTTGAGATCGACGCCGGGCACATCGCTCCAGGCGCGTAGTTTACGCTGCTGGCGCTCCAGCTCTTTCAATAATTCAGTGCGGGTATCGCCGCGTTCAAACACATCCAGCAACTCGCCAACATTGCGGAAAAAATGCAACGCATCCGCATGACTGCTTAACGGGAGGCGGACTGTGAGCTGTTGCATTAAAAACTCGACACGCAGCCAGGTGCGCATTTTCTCGTTAAGCGGGTGTTCAAAAAGGATGTGGGTGTGCATTACGGGTTTTCCTTTGATACGGCCTGCGAAGCGTACTGCAAATACGCGGCGTGCAGGCGGGCGACATCCGATGCGATTTCATCCGGTGTGCCGTTATTGTCAATAATATCATCCGCGACGGCCAGTCGCGCTTCTCGTGTGGCCTGCGCCTCGATAATTTTTTCAGCATGTTCGCGACTAACCCCGTCACGCTGCATGGTGCGGGAAATTTGTGTCTCAACGCTGACATCCACCACCAGCACGCGATCGGCTTTATCTGCAAGCTGGTTTTCAACAAGCAGCGGAACCACCCATAGCACCCAGGGTGAGGTAGCCTGCGCAATCTCGCGCTGTGTCTGCTGATGAATAAGTGGGTGAAGCAAACCGTTAAGCCAGGATTTATCAACCGGAGAAGCAAAGATGCGTTCACGTAAAAGGCGGCGATTGAGTGAACCGTCCTGAAGGATCATATCAGGACCAAAATGTTCGGCGATGGCACGTAATGCAGACGAGCCGGGTTCCACAATCTGGCGGGCGATGATATCAGCGTCGATAACGTTAACACCCAACGCCGCAAAAGCATTCGCTACGGTACTTTTACCGCTGCCAATGCCTCCTGTTAACGCGACCGTATAACTCATAACAATAAATCCTGGAAATAATGTGCCGTAAATTGCCGCTCGTGAATAAATCAACCGCAAAATTCAAACTTTATTTGCAATGTTAATCAACGAGTTACAATTTCAATTATCAGCAAAAAAATGAATTAAACCGAACTTGCCTGTTCATCAGGTAAATTTATAGGATTGTAGCGTAAAAAAAGAGATTTTCGCAGTCTTGTGCGGCCCTTATTAGTGCGTATGATAACGTCACTGGAGTTGTGAGTTTGTCCTTTTGCTAATCACCCCAGGAATCCGCACATGCGTATTGAAGAAGATTTGAAGTTAGGTTTTAAAGACGTTCTTATCCGTCCTAAACGTTCCACCCTCAAAAGCCGTTCCGATGTTGAACTGGAGCGCGAATTCACCTTCAAGCATTCAGGGATGCGCTGGTCAGGTGTACCGGTTATTGCCGCCAATATGGATACCGTCGGTACCTTTGCGATGGCAAAAGCGTTAGCGTCATTCGACATTCTTACAGCCGTACATAAACACTATTCCGTCGACGACTGGAAAGCTTTCGCTGCGCGTGAAACTGAAGACGTGCTGCGCCATGTCATGGTGTCGACCGGAACTTCTGATGCGGATTTCGAGAAGACCAAACAGATCCTGGCTTTGCATCCTTCGCTGAATTTTGTCTGCATTGATGTGGCAAATGGCTATTCCGAGCACTTCGTACAGTTCGTTGCCAAAGCGCGCGACGCCTGGCCGAACAAAACTATCTGTGCCGGTAACGTCGTTACCGGCGAAATGTGCGAAGAGTTAATCTTGTCCGGCGCTGATATCGTTAAAGTCGGCATTGGCCCCGGTTCCGTATGCACAACGCGTGTGAAAACCGGCGTGGGTTACCCGCAGCTCTCCGCCGTTATTGAATGCGCGGATGCCGCTCACGGCCTCGGCGGGCAGATTGTCAGCGATGGCGGTTGCACCGTGCCGGGCGATGTGGCGAAAGCTTTCGGCGGCGGCGCGGACTTCGTGATGCTCGGCGGTATGCTGGCAGGCCATGAAGAGAGTGGCGGCACCGTCGTGGAAGAAAACGGTGAAAAATTTATGCTGTTCTACGGTATGAGCTCCGAATCTGCCATGAACCGCCACGTAGGCGGTGTCGCGGGCTACCGCGCGGCAGAAGGGAAAACCGTGAAGCTCCCCCTGCGTGGCCCGGTCGAGAACACCGCGCGTGATATCCTCGGCGGTTTACGTTCAGCCTGCACATACGTTGGCGCTTCCCGCCTGAAAGAGCTGACAAAACGCACGACTTTTATCCGTGTTCAGGAACAAGAGAACCGCGTTTTCAATAGCCTGTGATCTCCTCAGGCAGCCATGCGCTGACTGCTCTAGCCTGTACCGCCCATCGCATCACCCAGATGAAAGATGGGCAGGTACATGGCAACCACTAGCACCCCAATGATAAGCCCCGTCACCACCAGCAGCAGCGGCTCTAACACGCTGGCCAGCCCGTCTGCCTGCTGCATCGTTTGCTCGCTGTGATACTCCGCCAGATTGTTCAGCATGGTATCCAGCGCGCCGGACATCTCCCCGGTATGAATAAGCTGAATGCATAGAGGTGAAAATGCCCCGCTGCACGCAAGAGCAGTGGAGATCCCGGTGCCTTCGGTTATCTGCTGATGCGCCTGTTGCAAAATATCCCGCCACCAGGGGCAGGTGATGGTTTCCCTGATGCTTTCCAGGCCTGCAAGAAACGTGATACCTGCGCGCTGCGTGAGCGACAGCACGGTAAATATCTGGCTTAGCCGTTGGCCGCGCACCAGCTGGCCAATCATCGGGCAAGAAAGCAGCACGCGCTGTTGATAGCGTAACCACCCTTCATGCTTACGAAGCAGGGAAGCCGCAATACCGACCAGCAAAGCAATCGCCAGCAAAGGCAGCGCGCACTGCTGCATCAGCGCGGCACCGGCAATCACGCCACGCGTTAGCACTGGCAGCGGGGTGTTAAACGTCCGGTAGATGGCAGAAAACTCCGGCAGAACCAGGTACACCATAGCCAGCACAACCGCTGCGGTCAGCGTGAGGATTATTAATGGATAGCGCAGCGCTTTTTTCACTTTGAGCGCCAGCGCCTGCTGTGCTTTTTGCTGTTGGGCAAGCTTAAAACAGCACTCATCCAGCTTACCCGTTAACTCCCCGGTACGGATCATCGCAAGCCACAGAGGAGGAAACACCTCCGGCCACGGGGCGAGGGCTGCTGAGAATGTTTCTCCCTGCTCCAGCGCCTGCGCGAGGTGGCTCAATAAAGCCTGCCACTGGCTGGCGGAATGCTGTGCTGCCAGCAATTGCAGGCCATCCGGCAGCGACAGCCCGGCCTGCAGTAATGTTGCCAACTGGTGCAAAAGTGTGCAGCTGTGTTCAACACGCCACAGCGCCCGACGCACCGGGCGGCGTTTTAAGCTGAGCAGATGGATCTGTTGCTGCTGCATAAGATCGACAACAGCGGCACGGCTCTCGCTCCAGTGTGCTCCCGCCTGCAATGCTCCCGTTTTATCAATGCCGCGCCATTGCCAGAGTTGTTTACTCGCCATCCGGAAAACCCAGTATCCGTACCAGCTCTTCAAGTGTGGTCAGCCCTTGTTCGACTGCAAGGCAGCCGTTCTGAAACAAGGGGAGCATCCCACTACGTCGTGCGCACTGCTCTATTTCGTGCACGCTTTGATTGCTGGCTATCGCCTGGCGTAACTCGGTGTTGATGGCGAGGAGTTCAAACAGCGCTACCCGCCCATAAAAGCCGTGGTAGCAATGTTCACAGCCTTCTGCATGCCAGCGCGGTAGCGGGCGCGGCCACACTTCGCCTGGCAGATGCACGTCTTCCTCCTGGCGCATGCGGCAATGTGGGCAAAGTTTGCGCACCAGCCGTTGGGCAACGACCAGCGACAGCGCAGAGGCAATCATCCAGCGTGCAACGCCCATTTGCTCAATGCGAACCAGCGTTTCACAGGTTGAATTGGTGTGCAGGGTAGACAGTACCAGATGGCCCGTTTGCGAGGCTTTTATGGCTATCTCCGCCGTTTCGCCGTCGCGGATCTCACCTACCATAATGACGTCCGGATCCTGACGTAGCAGAGCGCGAAGCACGCTCTGAAATGATAACCCGCTGCGCGGATTAATCTGTGTTTGATTCAGCCCCGCCAGGGGGATTTCGACAGGATCTTCCACGCTGCACAGGTTTGCGTCGGGCCTGTTGCGCGCCTGTAATGCGCTGTAAAGGGTCACAGTTTTACCGCTGCCGGTGGGGCCGGTAACCAGTATGAGTCCCTGAGGCTGTGCCAGCGCGCTTTTAAAATGCGCCAGCTGTGACTCGCTCATCCCCAGCGCGTCCAGCTCAAGGGCCTGGTTGACCTGATGCAACAGGCGTAGAACCACTTTTTCGCCGTGGCGGCACGCAAGCGTGGCGATACGAAAAGAGATCTGCTCACCCGAGAGTTCAACGCTAAATTGCCCATCCTGCGGCAGCCGCCGTTCGGCGATATCCAGATTGCCAAGGACTTTTAGCCTGGCCGTCAGTGAACTGGCGATGCCAACAGGTAGCGAGGGCAGAGGATGAAGCACGCCATCAACCCGCAGCCGGATGCTGTAGTGATGCTCTGCTGGCTCGAAATGAATATCCGACGCACGTAGCCGTAACGCCTGCTGGAGTGTTTGATTGAGCAGCTCCACCGCAGACGCCGCATCATCCGTGACGGCTGGCAGGTGCGTTTGCGCCGCCATTTGATGGTGTTTGTCCATCTGCTCCGGTGTCCAGCAGCGGATATCGACACGTTTTTGCGCCGCAAAGCTGAGTGATTCCATCAGCGCCGGTGTTGGCGTTTCCACCACGGCGATGGTGAGCAAATCTGCATCGCTGTTTAATAGCACCGCGTTGTGTCGCTCGCAAAGCGCAACCAGTTTGTCATTTCTCATCGCGCCTCCTTACGGTTTTGTTGCGTGAAAGACATCTTCACACGCCTGTTGCAGGGCGCTATCCGCAGCGGTGTTACAGACCCGCTGCCAGCCTTGCATGCCGCCCGCGTTGCTCCATAGCGGCGTCATCACCACATTTAGCCCGCTGAGGCTTTCCTGGCCGCTCAACGAGACAATACCTTTCGCCACGCTCAGCGAGGATACATAGCGCGACGTTACCGGTGCCGGGATACCGTTACTGCCCGCATCGCAACCCTCTATGCCGCCGCGCTCAAGCGCGCATAGCTCTACCGCCGTTCGGTAGGGAATAAAGGTTTGCAACATATCGGTCAGCGCGGCTTTGCGCAGGTAGTTCTGGTAGGCAGGAATGCCGACGGCGCTCAGAATTGCGATAATGCCGATGACGACCATTAACTCGATGAGCGTAAATCCTTTTTGTTTATCCATGATGGGCTCCTTATGCAGAGCCGCTACTTTGTCAGCAGAATTTTTTTCCGGCGAGAGGCAAAAAAAGGTTCAGGAAGGCAGCTTCAGGATTATTTTATGGCTTACAGCCTGATGCAAAGAATATGGGAGAGAGTACGCAAAACGGGCCGTAGCCCGTTAGGTTTAGCGGCGGATTTAGCGAAACCGCATCGACAGATCGAGGGCGCGAACATGCTTGGTCAGCGCGCCCACCGAGATATAATCAACGCCGGTTTGCGCGTATTCACGCAGCGTTGCTTCTGTGACATTGCCTGAGACTTCAAGCTGCGCCTGGCCGTTAGTGCGAACGACGGCTTCGCGCATCTGATCGACCGTAAAATTATCCAGCATAATGATATCCGCGCCCGCTTTGAGCGCTTCGTCGAGCTCATCAAGCGATTCGACTTCGACTTCAACAGGCACGTCAGGATGCAGCCAGAACGCTTTCTCAATGGCCTGGCGCACGGAACCCGCGGCGATGATATGGTTTTCTTTGATAAGAAACGCATCGGACAACCCAAGCCGGTGATTGGCTCCGCCTGCGCAAAGTACCGCGTATTTCAGCGCACTTCGCAGCCCTGGCAAGGTTTTTCGCGTATCGAGCAGCTGCGTTTTCGTGCCTTCCAGCAGCGTGACGTAGTGGCGCACGACGCTGGCAACGCCCGATAATGTCTGCACAAAATTCAGCGCGGTGCGCTCGCCGGTCAGCAACAGTCGCGACGGGCCTTTTAGCTCAAATAATGGCTGGTCAGCGCGAATATCATCACCGTCGGCCACATGCCATAAAAGGGTGACGGCATCGCCCGCCAGCTGGATAAATACCTCTTCAACCCAGCGTTTACCGCAAAATACGCCGTCTTCGCGGGTAATCACCACCGCATGGGCGATGTTCTCCGGTGGTAATAATTGCGCGGTAATATCATTGTTCGCATCAATTTCTCCACCCAGATCTTCGCGCAGCGCGTGAGCAACAGCAGCAGGGATGTCCAGTTCAATACGTTTAAGCAGTGCGTCACGTCGAAGGTCGGGGTTATAGCGGCGAGGCGGCATGATAAACTCCAAAAAGGGTAACGAATCACAATGTTAGGTTCGGGAAGCCATTACGGGGTACAGCATAACATGCTACTCTGAAGCGAGTTTGTGCACCATCCTGGGTAAGGAGTTTCTTATGCATCTCAGCAAGGGCTGGCTGGTGGAGGCGCGGCATGTGCCGTCTCCCCATTTTGATTGCCGCCCGGATAATGAACAGCCGTCGTTGCTGGTCGTTCATAATATTAGCCTACCGCCGGGCCAGTTTGGCGGCCCCTGGATAGATGCGCTCTTTACCGGCACCCTGGATTGTGATGCCGATCCCTTTTTTGCTGAGATTGCCCATCTGCGTGTTTCGGCCCATTGCCTTATCCGCCGCGATGGGGAAATTGTGCAGTATGTGCCTTTTGACAAGCGCGCCTGGCATGCGGGCGTTTCTCATTACCAGGGGCGGGAGCGCTGCAATGATTTCTCCATCGGTATTGAGCTGGAGGGGACGGACACCGAGCCTTATACCGAGGTACAGTACCGCCAGCTGGCCGCCGTGACGCGCACGCTGGTTGAGCTTTATCCGTCGATTGCCGACAATATGACCGGGCATTGCGACATTGCCCCGGAACGTAAGACCGATCCCGGACCGGCCTTTGACTGGGCGAAATTCCGTGCGCTGGTGAGCGGCGCATCAGAAAAGGAGATGCCATGACGTTATTTACCCTGCTGCTGGTGCTTATCGCAGAACGCCTGTTTAAACTGGGCGAGCACTGGCAACTGGACCACCGGCTGGAGACGTTGTTCCGGCGGGTCAACGCCTGGTCCATGTTCAAAACGCTGCTGATGACGGCGCTGGCCATGCTGGTGACGTTTCTGATTTTGCGCGCGCTGTTGGGGCTGTTTTTTAATGTTCCGTTGCTGGTGGCGTGGATCCTGATTGGTCTGCTGTGCATCGGGGCGGGCAAGGTGCGCCTGCACTATCATGCTTATCTGAAAGCGGCGGCGCGTAACGACAGCCACGCCCACGCGGCGATGGCCAGCGAGCTGACGCTTATCCACGGTGTGCCGCCGGGGTGTGATGAGCGCGAGTTTCTGCGCGAGCTGCAAAATGCGCTGCTGTGGATTAACTTTCGCTATTACCTGGCACCCATGTTCTGGTTTATTGTTGGCGGTCCGTGGGGGCCGGTACTGCTGGTCGGTTATGCTTTTTTACGTGGCTGGCAATCCTGGCTGGCGCGCTATCACACGCCGAATGAGCGCCAGCAGTCCGGTATTGATGCCATTCTGCACGTCCTGGACTGGGTACCAGTGCGCCTGGCGGGCGTAGTGTATGCGCTGCTCGGTCACGGTGAAAAAGCGCTGCCAGCGTGGTTTGCCTCACTGGGCGATCGCCACACTTCGCAATATCAGGTGCTGACCAGCCTTGCGCAGTATTCGCTGGCGCGCGAGCCGCACATGGATAAGGTCGAAACGCCGAAAGCCGCCGTGTCGATGGCGAAGAAAACCTCCCTGGTGCTGGTGGTTGTGGTGGCGCTGCTGACGATTTACGGCACGCTGATCTAGCCAGCGTGCCGCCGCTTTACTGATTATCCGCAGGCGGGATACCAAAGTCAGGCATCCCGTTTTCTTGCCAGCGAATGGTTTTCAGGCGGGTGTGGCGATTGGGATCGTAGAGCGGATCGCCTTCGATTTCAGTGTAATTACGCGCATGATAGACCAGCACATCTTCCCCTTGCGGGGTCTGCGTAAAACTATTATGCCCCGGCCCATACTGGCGGTTTTCATTGCTGGTTTTAAAGACCGGCTGCGGCGATTTGTGCCAGTTTTCCGGGCGCTGCGGGTCAGCGTCGGCATCTATCCACAGCAGGCCCATACAGTAGTTTTCATCGGTTGCGCTGGCGGAGTAGCTGATAAAGAGCTTGTCGTTATGAAACAGCACTGCCGGGCCTTCGTTGACCAAAAAGCCCCGACACTCCCAGTCGAACTCAGGCTTACTTAGCAGCACCGGTTTGCCTTTTATTGTCCACGGGTTTTCCATTTCCGCCAGATAGAGGTTGGAGTTGCCCGGAATATCCGGCGCTTTCTGCGCCCACAGATACCAGCGTTTTCCCTGGTGTGCGAAAGTCGTGGCATCGAGAGCAAATGTATCGTAGTGGGTTTTAATCTGCCCTTTTTCTGTCCAGCGCCCGGTTAACGGATCGGCGTCGCTGCACTCCAGCGCAAACATGCGGTGCTGGAACATATTCAGCTCGTCAAGTTCACGTGTCCCGGCGGCGGCGAAATAGAGATACCATTTGCCATCAATATGATGAAGTTCCGGCGCCCAGATAAGTTCGCTCATCGGGCCGCTTTGCGGTTTGCGCCATACCACAACACCTTCGGCTGTGCGCAGCCCCTCAAGCGAGCTGGCGCGGCGAATCTCCAGCCGATCGTATTCCGGCACCGAGGCAACAAAGTAGTAGTCATTTTCATCGCGCAGGATATAAGGGTCTGCGCGTTGTTCGATAAACGGATTTGGCCATTGAGTCATTATGCTTTCCTTACGTTATCGCCTGTCGGAACGTGCTGGTTTTCATTCAGTTCGCGATAATTGACGCGGCGTTTTTCCAGATCCACCTGGATTTGCTTCATCAGTTCACGATCTACTTTCAGCAGGCGAACCACACCTGCGGTTATCAGATAGCCTACGCCTGGGATAACGGTGAACAGCAGCATGATGCCGTGGACAGCGCTGGCGCTTTGCTGTTTCGCTCCGGCGTCATAACCGTACCAGGAGAGCAGGAACCCGACCATCGCACCGGCGATAGCCAGCCCGACTTTCAGGAAGAACAAGTTGCCGGAGAAGCTAATACCGGTGATACGTTTACCGGTTTTCCACTCGCCGTAATCGTCCACATCCGCCATCAGCGACCAGTGCAAGGGCGAGGGGATCTGGTGCAGGATATTGAGCAGGAAGTAGAGCACCACAATCATCATCGTGGCCTGCGGGTCGAAGAAGTAGAACGCGCAGGAGAAGATAGCCAACGCGATATTGGTCCAGAAAAAGACTTTCAGTTTGCACCAGCGGTCGGTCAGCACCTTCGCCAGCATACTGCCTATCATCATGCCGACGACGCCGAGGCTGATAAAAAGGGTTGCAAAGTGCGCACTTTGCCCCATGACCCAGGTGACGTAATACATGGTCGCCGCCATACGGATAAAACCGGGGCAGACGTTGCACAACGTCAGCAGCAGAATGCGCACCCACTGATCGTTCTTCCAGACATCTTTTAAATCTTTTTTCAGATCGTCATTGGTGGGCACCGCCGGGCGGATGCGCTCGCGTACGGTTGCAAAACAGAACAGAAACATACACATGCCGATAAACGCCAGCACCGTCATCGCCATCTGGTAGCCTTTGGCTTTGTCTTCGCCGCCGAACCATTCCGCCATTGGCAGAAGAGTCAGCGACAGGAGCAGGGTGGCAATGCCGACCATCACAAAGCGATACGACTGGCACGCAACGCGCTCTTTCGGATCGTTGGTGATAACGCCCCCCAGTGAACAGTAGGGAATATTGATTGCGGTGTAGGTCAGCGAGAGCAGGAAGTAGGTCACGAAGGCATAGATAACCTTGCTATTGTAGGTCCAGTCCGGGGTGGTAAACATCAGCACGCTAAACACCGCATATGGCAGGGCTATCCATAACAGCCACGGTCGAAAACGCCCGTATTTACTTTGCGTCCGGTCGGCGAGCGCCCCCATTATCGGGTCGGTCACCGCGTCAATAACACGAATCGACAGCAGCAATACCCCGACCAGCGCGGGAGCAAGGCCGAAGATATCCGTATAGAAATAGTTAACAAACAACATGATAGCGCCAAAGATGATATTGCACCCTGCGTCGCCCATGCCATAGCCGATCTTTTCTTTAACAGACAGTTTATTGTTGTCCATTGTCGGTTCTCCCTGTGAGGTATGGGAGAAGTATTCGCCTGATGGATTATTTTTGCGCAGCAGAATTACGCCGCAGAGATGGACAAAATAGCTGTGAAAGAGAAAGTGTGAGGCAGGTAGCACCCTCTCCTGGTGGGGAGAGGGTGGGGAAATTAGTTTGCGCTGGCCGCCTGTGTGCGTTTCTGTTTACAGAAATAGCCAACGGCGAGGACAGCAATCCATACCGGGATCAGCCAGACCGAAATGGCCATGCCTGGCGTCATCAGCATGATGACCAGCACACCCGCCATAAACAGCAGGCAGATCCAGTTACCGAGCGGATAAAACAGCGCCGGGAAGCGCGGCGTTACACCTTGTTGCTGCTTCGCGCGGCGAAAACGCATATGCGCCAGGCTAATCATTGCCCAGTTGATAACCAGGGCAGAAACCACCAGCGCCATCAGCAGGCCAAACGCGGATTCCGGCGCCAGGTAGTTAATCAGCACGCACAGCGCGGTGACACCGGCAGAGACGAGGATAG
Organism: Vagococcus sp. WN89Y; assembly: GCF_052220145.1. Taxonomy (NCBI): domain Bacteria; kingdom Bacillati; phylum Bacillota; class Bacilli; order Lactobacillales; family Enterococcaceae; genus Vagococcus; species Vagococcus sp. WN89Y. The sequence goes on from NZ_JBQPOM010000011.1 coordinate 203,193, forward strand.
TGTTTACCGGCACGCCGCGTTTATCGACTTTTTGCAGCATTTTCGGCGCGTTACCCTGCTTAGCCAGACCAAACAGCATACGGCTGTTGCAATAGACGCAGCTGTTATAAACAGAGAGTGCGGCGGTCAGCACCACAATATTTAAGGCGTTGGCCACCAGCGTATCGCCCAGCTCGTGGAAAATCAGCACAAATGGGCTAGTATCTGCGGTGACGCGCGTCCACGGCAGCAAAGAGAGCAGCACCGCCAGCGAACCAACATAGAAGATAAGGATACGGTAGATAACCTGGTTGGTGGCTTTTGGAATGCTTTTCTCCGGGTCATCTGCTTCGGCGGCAGTGATGCCGACCAGCTCCAGACCGCCAAAAGAGAACATAATGATCGCCATCATCATCACCAGCCCGGTCATACCATGCGGCAGAAAACCGCCTTGCTCCCACAGGTTGCGTACCGTCGCTTGTGGGCCTGCGTTGCCGCTAAACAGCAGCCAGCCGCCGAACAGGATCATGGCCACCACGGCCACTACTTTAATAATGGCGAACCAGAACTCCATCTCACCGAACACTTTGACGTTGGTCAGGTTGATGGCGTTGATAAGCACAAAGAAGGCGGCGGCGGAGACCCAGGTCGGGATTTCCGGCCACCAGAACTGAACGTATTTCCCGACGGCGGTCAGTTCGGCCATCGCAACCAGCACATATAATACCCAGTAGTTCCAGCCGGACGCGAAACCGGCAAAACTTCCCCAGTATTTATAGGCAAAGTGGCTAAAGGAACCTGCTACCGGCTCCTCGACCACCATCTCACCGAGCTGGCGCATAATCAGAAAAGCAATAAAACCAGCGATGGCATAACCGAGAATTATCCCCGGCCCTGCGGATTGAATAACGGACGCGCTACCCAGAAACAGGCCAGTCCCGATAGCACCCCCGAGCGCGATAAGCTGTATATGGCGGTTCTTAAGGCCGCGCTTTAGCTGATCGCCGTGCTGTTGACCTTCCATCATGAAACCTCGTGTGTGGTTATTGTTGTCTACGCTGTCGTTTGCGTGTAATGGATAAATTCCATTTTATGTATTTATTTGTTTACGAATAACTTATGTGAATTTCCACACATCCCTTTCGTTAACTTAAGAATAGTGATAAGGGCAGGCGAATGCATCTGATTTATTACGCCGTGGTAACGACCCGGACAAAAAGAAACCAATTGTAAGCAGGGCATCTACCACCAGATTAGGTGTGGTTTTTTCTTTTATGCAGATATATCGAATAAAAAATCATAAATTCATGAACTGAATCGGTTCAGATATCACTTTTTTGCGTTTCAAAGAGGTTAAATCTGCCTCTTTGTGGGTAAACGTCTCTTTTGTGCATCGTTACATTTTTGAAACGCTATTTCTGTAAGATTGTTAAAATGTGCATGCTTTACTGACTTCAATCAAAACCTGTATGGACAGAAGGTGAATACTTTGTTACTTTAGCGTCAAGAACATGAAATTGGTAAGACCAATTTACTCTGGTCGAATGGCAAAGACAGGGAACAATGGCCTATAGCAAAATCCGCCAACCAAAACTCTCCGATGTGATCGAGCAGCAACTGGAGTTTTTGATCCTCGAAGGGACTCTGCGTCCTGGTGAGAAACTGCCTCCGGAGCGCGAGCTGGCAAAACAGTTCGACGTTTCTCGTCCTTCGCTGCGCGAGGCCATTCAGCGCCTCGAAGCAAAAGGGCTGCTTCTGCGTCGCCAGGGTGGCGGGACTTTTGTCCAGAGCAGCCTGTGGCAAAGCTTCAGCGATCCGCTGGTGGAGCTTCTGGCCGAACATCCTGAATCCCAATTTGACCTACTCGAAACTCGCCATGCCCTGGAAGGCATCGCCGCCTACTATGCTGCGTTACGCAGCACGGAAGAAGACAAGGCGCGCATCAAGGAGCTGCATCACGCCATTGAACTGGCGCAAGAATCAGGCGATCTGGACGCGGAGTCCGACGCTGTCCTCCAGTATCAAATCGCCGTAACTGAAGCGGCACATAATGTGGTGTTGCTTCATCTGCTACGCTGCATGGAGCCGATGCTGGCACAAAACGTTCGGCAGAATTTCGAATTACTGTACGCACGCCGGGAAATGCTCCCGCTGGTCAGTAACCATCGTTCGCGGATTTTCGCCGCGATCATGGCCGGGGAACCGGAAGAGGCGCGTGAAGCTTCGCACCGTCACCTGGCATTTATCGAAGAGATTCTGCTGGATCGCAGCCGCGAACAGAGCCGCCGTGAGCGCTCGCTTCGCCGGCTGGAACAACGAAAGAATTAAGATTTTCTGGCGCGTTTTGCGCCGGAAATTTGTAACACAAGCGCCAACAATTTAGAGCGCGGCAACTAACGTAGAACCTGTCTTATTGCGTCTTTAGATGCCCAATAATTCAGCTTGCAGTGTTTTTCGGTATACATCCGGACGCAACGCGGCAAGAGGGCGCAATGGGACAGGTTCCAGACAAATCAACGTATTAGATAGATAAGGAATACCCCATGTCAGAACGTTTACAAAATGACGTGGATCCGATCGAAACTCGCGACTGGTTACAGGCGATCGAATCGGTTATCCGTGAAGAAGGTGTTGAGCGTGCTCAGTATCTGATTGACCAGCTGCTTTCAGAAGCCCGCAAAGGTGGGGTGAAAGTGGCTGCGGGCACCGGAGCAAGCAACTACGTAAACACTATTGCCGTTGAAGATGAGCCGGAATACCCGGGCAATCTGGATCTGGAACGCCGTATTCGTTCAGCTATCCGCTGGAACGCAATCATGACCGTTCTGCGCGCGTCCAAAAAAGATCTTGAACTGGGCGGCCACATGGCGTCCTTCCAGTCTTCCGCAACCATTTACGAAGTGTGCTTCAACCACTTCTTCCGCGCTCGCAACGAGAAAGACGGCGGCGATCTGGTTTACTTCCAGGGTCATATCTCCCCGGGCGTTTATGCGCGTGCGTTTGTTGAAGGCCGCCTGACCGAAGAGCAGATGAACAACTTCCGCCAGGAAGTGCATGGCAACGGTCTCTCCTCTTACCCGCACCCGAAACTGATGCCGGAGTTCTGGCAGTTCCCGACCGTATCCATGGGTCTGGGGCCGATTGGCGCGATCTACCAGGCGAAATTCCTGAAATATCTGGAACACCGTGGCCTGAAAGATACCTCTGAACAAACCGTTTACGCTTTCCTCGGCGATGGCGAAATGGACGAGCCGGAATCCAAAGGCGCGATCACTATCGCGACCCGTGAAAAACTGGATAACCTGTGCTTTATCATTAACTGTAACCTGCAGCGCCTTGATGGCCCGGTTACCGGTAATGGCAAAATCATCAACGAACTGGAAGGCATCTTCGCCGGTGCTGGCTGGAACGTGATTAAAGTAATGTGGGGTTCCCGTTGGGATGAGCTGCTGCGCAAAGACACCAGCGGCAAACTGATTCAGCTGATGAACGAAACCGTTGACGGCGACTATCAGACCTTCAAATCCAAAGACGGCGCGTATGTGCGTGAGCACTTCTTCGGTAAATACCCGGAAACCGCCGCGCTGGTTGCTGACTGGACTGACGATCAGATCTGGGCGCTGAACCGTGGCGGTCACGATCCGAAGAAAATCTATGCTGCACTGAAAAAAGCGCAGGAAACCAAAGGCAAAGCAACCGTCATCCTGGCCCATACCATTAAAGGTTACGGCATGGGCGATACCGCCGAAGGTAAAAACATCGCTCACCAGGTGAAGAAAATGAACATGGACGGCGTGCGTTATATCCGCGACCGTTTCAATGTGCCTGTTACTGATGAGCAAGTTGAAAAACTCTCTTACATCACCTTCCCGGAAGGCTCCGAAGAGCACAAGTATCTGCATGAACGCCGTCAGGCGCTGAAAGGCTACCTGCCGTCTCGTCAGCCGAACTTCACCGAGAAGCTGGATCTGCCGAAGCTTGAGGACTTCTCTCAGTTGCTGGAAGAGCAGAGCAAAGAGATCTCTACCACCATCGCTTTCGTGCGTGCACTGAACGTGATGCTGAAGAACAAATCCATCAAAGATCGCCTGGTGCCAATCATCGCCGACGAAGCGCGTACCTTTGGTATGGAAGGTCTGTTCCGTCAGATTGGTATTTACAGCCCGAACGGTCAGCAGTACACCCCGCAGGACCGCGAGCAGGTTGCGTACTATAAAGAAGACGAGAAAGGTCAAATTCTGCAGGAAGGTATCAACGAGCTGGGCGCAGGCGCATCCTGGCTGGCTGCTGCGACCTCTTACAGCACCAACAACCTGCCGATGATCCCGTTCTACATCTACTACTCCATGTTCGGGTTCCAGCGTATCGGCGACCTGTGCTGGGCGGCAGGCGATCAGCAGGCTCGCGGCTTCCTGATTGGCGGCACGTCAGGCCGTACGACCCTGAACGGTGAAGGTTTGCAGCACGAAGATGGCCACAGCCACATTCAGTCACTGACCATCCCGAACTGTATCTCTTATGACCCGGCTTATGCTTACGAAGTTGCTGTGATTATGCACGACGGCCTGGAGCGTATGTACGGTGAAAAACAAGAAAACGTTTACTATTACATCACCACGCTGAATGAAAACTACCACATGCCTGCGATGCCGCAGGGTGCGGAAGAGGGTATCCGTAAAGGTATCTACAAGCTGGAAACCGTCGAAGGCAGCAAAGGCAAAGTTCAGCTGATGGGCTCCGGTTCTATCCTGCGTCACGTACGTGAAGCAGCACAGATTCTGGCGAAAGACTACGGCGTAGGTTCTGACGTTTATAGCGTCACCTCCTTCACCGAACTGGCGCGTGATGGCCAGGATTGCGAACGCTGGAACATGCTGCACCCGACTGAAGAACCGCGCGTTCCGTACATCGCTCAGGTGATGAACGACGCACCGGCAGTTGCATCGACTGACTATATGAAACTGTTCGCCGAGCAGGTTCGTACTTATGTACCGGCTGATGATTACCGCGTACTGGGTACCGATGGCTTTGGCCGCTCTGACAGCCGTGAAAACCTGCGTCACCACTTCGAAGTGGATGCTTCTTACGTGGTTGTAGCAGCTCTGGGCGAACTGGCTAAACGTGGCGAAATCGACAAGAAAGTGGTGGCGGAAGCAATCACCAAGTTCAACATCGATGCAGAAAAAGTTAACCCGCGTCTGGCGTAAGAGGTAAAGAGATAATGGCTATCGAAATCAAAGTACCGGACATCGGGTCTGATGAAGTAGAGATCACCGAGATTCTGGTCAAAGTGGGCGACAAAGTTGAAGCTGAACAGTCGCTGATCACCGTAGAAGGCGACAAAGCCTCTATGGAAGTTCCGTCACCGCAAGCGGGTATCGTTAAAGAGATCAAAGTCTCTGTTGGCGATAAAACCGAGACGGGCAAACTGATCATGATTTTCGATTCCGCCGACGGTGCAGCTGATGCTGCACCTGCTAAGGCAGAAGAGAAGAAAGAAGCTGCTCCGGCCGCTGCACCAGCAGCCGCAGCAGCCAAAGAAGTGAACGTGCCGGATATCGGTAGCGACGAAGTCGAAGTGACCGAAGTGCTGGTGAAAGTGGGCGACAAAGTCTCCGCTGAGCAGTCGCTGATCACCGTTGAAGGCGACAAAGCCTCGATGGAAGTTCCGGCACCGTTCGCGGGCACCGTGAAAGAAATTAAAATCAACACCGGCGACAAAGTTTCCACCGGCTCGCTGATTATGATTTTTGACGTCGAAGGCGCGGCTCCGGCGGCATCTGAAGCCAAACCGCAGGTCAAAGAAGAAGCGGCTTCCGCTCCGGCTGCAGCTGCGGGCGTGAAAGAAGTGAACGTACCGGATATCGGCGGTGACGAAGTTGAAGTGACCGAAGTGCTGGTCAAAGTGGGCGACAAAGTCTCCGCTGAACAGTCGCTGATCACCGTTGAGGGCGACAAAGCCTCAATGGAAGTTCCGGCATCGTTCGCGGGCACGGTTAAAGAGCTGAAAGTGAACGTGGGCGACAAAGTCTCCACCGGCTCTTTGATCATGGTCTTCGAAGTCGAAGGCGCTGCTCCTGCGGCGGCCCCGGCCGCGAAACAGGAAGCCGCTCCGGCACCTGCTGCGCAGGCGGCTAAACCGGCTGCTCCGGCAAAAGCAGAAGGTAAATCTGACTTCGCTGAAAACGATGCTTACGTACACGCAACGCCGCTGATTCGTCGCCTGGCGCGCGAGTTCGGTGTTAACCTGGCGAAAGTGAAAGGGACAGGCCGTAAAGGTCGTATCCTGCGCGAAGACGTGCAGGCTTACGTGAAAGAAGCGGTGAAACGTGCCGAATCTGCACCGGCTGCTGGCGCGACCGGCGGTGGTCTGCCTGGCATGCTGCCGTGGCCGAAAGTGGACTTCAGCAAGTTCGGCGAAATCGAAGAAGTGGAACTGGGTCGTATCCAGAAAATCTCGGGTGCTAACCTGAGCCGTAACTGGGTGATGATCCCGCACGTTACGCACTTCGACAAAACTGATATCACCGATCTGGAAGCGTTCCGTAAACAGCAGAACGTGGAAGCTGAGAAGCGTAAACTGGACGTGAAAATCACCCCGGTTGTCTTCATCATGAAAGCCGTTGCTGCAGCACTTGAGCAGATGCCGCGCTTTAACAGCTCCCTGTCGGAAGACGGTCAGAAGCTGACGCTGAAGAAATACATCAACATCGGTGTTGCCGTTGATACGCCAAATGGCCTGGTGGTTCCGGTATTCAAAGACGTGAACAAGAAAGGCATCATCGAGCTTTCTCGTGAACTGATGACCATCTCCAAAAAAGCGCGTGACGGTAAGCTGACCGCTGGCGAAATGCAGGGCGGGTGCTTCACCATCTCCAGCATCGGCGGCCTGGGCACCACCCATTTTGCGCCGATTGTTAACGCACCGGAAGTGGCCATCCTCGGCGTGTCCAAATCGTCTATGGAACCGGTCTGGAACGGTAAAGAGTTTGTACCGCGTCTGATGATGCCGATTTCGCTCTCCTTCGACCACCGTGTCATTGACGGTGCCGATGGTGCGCGCTTTATCACCATCATCAATAATACGCTGTCCGACATTCGCCGTCTGGTGATGTAATCGAAAAGCCGGCCCTGACGGCCGGCTTTTTTCTGGTAATCTCATAGAGCCTGTGGGGTTATCAGGGGCAAAGGACAAATCGTTTGCCGTTTGTTGTTTCAAAATTGTTAACAATTTTGTAAAATACGTGCGGATAGAACGTCCCGGTGGATGAAGGGCGACATGAAGTACCCCTGACCGCCGGAAATCAATAAGAGGTCATGATGAGTACTGAAATCAAAACTCAGGTCGTGGTACTTGGGGCAGGCCCGGCAGGTTACTCTGCTGCCTTCCGTTGCGCTGATTTAGGTCTGGAAACCGTCATCGTTGAACGTTACAACGCACTGGGCGGTGTTTGCCTGAACGTGGGTTGTATCCCTTCTAAAGCACTGCTACACGTTGCAAAAGTTATCGAAGAAGCCAAAGCGCTGTCTGAACACGGTATCGTCTTCGGCGAGCCGAAAACCGATATCGATAAAATCCGTACCTGGAAAGAGAAAGTGATCACTCAGCTGACCGGTGGTCTGGCAGGTATGGCGAAAGGCCGTAAAGTGAAAGTGGTTAACGGTCTGGGTAAATTTACCGGGGCGAATACCCTGGAAGTGGAAGGCGAAAACGGCAAAACCGTGATCAACTTCGACAACGCTATTATCGCGGCGGGTTCCCGTCCGATTCAGCTGCCGTTTATTCCTCATGATGACCCGCGCGTATGGGACTCCACCGATGCGCTGGAACTGAAAGAAGTACCGAAGCGTATGCTGGTGATGGGCGGCGGTATCATCGGTCTGGAAATGGGCACCGTTTATCATGCGCTGGGTTCAGAAATTGACGTGGTTGAAATGTTTGACCAGGTTATCCCGGCGGCTGACAAAGATATCGTTAAGGTCTTCACCAAGCGTATCAGCAAGAAATTTAACCTGATGCTGGAAACAAAAGTGACTGCCGTTGAAGCGAAAAAAGACGGCATCTATGTTTCTATGGAAGGCAAAAAGGCCCCGGCCGAGCCGCAGCGCTACGATGCGGTGCTGGTTGCAATTGGTCGCGTACCGAACGGTAAAAACCTTGACGCGGGCAAAGCGGGCGTGGAAGTGGACGACCGTGGCTTTATCCGTGTCGACAAGCAGCTGCGCACCAACGTGCCGCACATCTTCGCTATCGGCGATATCGTCGGTCAGCCGATGCTGGCGCACAAAGGCGTGCATGAAGGCCATGTTGCCGCTGAAGTGATTGCCGGTAAGAAACACTACTTCGATCCGAAAGTTATCCCGTCTATCGCCTATACCGAGCCGGAAGTGGCATGGGTTGGTCTGACTGAGAAAGAAGCGAAAGAGAAAGGCATCAGCTACGAGACCGCCACCTTCCCATGGGCTGCCTCTGGCCGTGCTATCGCTTCCGATTGCGCAGACGGTATGACCAAGCTGATTTTCGACAAAGAGTCGCACCGTGTTATCGGCGGCGCGATTGTCGGCACCAACGGCGGCGAGCTGCTGGGTGAAATCGGCCTGGCGATTGAAATGGGTTGCGACGCAGAAGATATCGCGCTGACCATTCACGCGCACCCAACGCTGCATGAATCCGTTGGCCTGGCCGCGGAAGTGTTCGAAGGTAGCATCACCGACCTGCCGAACCCGAAAGCGAAGAAAAAATAACGCTTCGCTCAGCATAAGCGCCTCTTCGGAGGCGTTTTTTTTGCCCTGAATTTGTGAACGTGGCTGGAAATTCTGCCGCGATGACTAAATATTGCCCGACTTCTGCCGATGTTATGTTACCCACCATTTCTGGCGAGTCAGGGAGATTCTTCGTCATGTTAACTGGTATCAACCGCTTGTCACAGCTCACCGTGGCGCATATGACGCCTTCTGTGAATGCTGCCCCAAGCGCGCGCGTAGGCAGCAACAGTCATACTGCAACACCCCCCGGAGCCGTGGCATCCACAAAAGTTATCTTCGGCAGTCAGTCAGAAGAGATAGCCGCCGTCTACGATCTGTCCGCCAAAAAAGTGGCTCCCGGTCAGGGCAACCCGGAGATCCTGGCGCTGATGAATACGGTGTCTGCCAGCAACTCAGTCTCAGCCCTGAGTGGACTGGGGAGCGCGTTGCTCAGCAACCTGGAAAGCAATCCCGGCGATATTTCTCAGTCAATCAGCGGCACTTCGCTGGCTGCTGGCGTCAGCGGCGCCACGAAATCGGCGGTGACGCTTAATATTGTGACCCAGACTGGCTCCACCGTGCATCTCACCCTGTCACGACAGAATGATGGCCTTGCGGTTGAGGTGAAAACCGAAGGCAAATCGCTTAATAAAGACGAAGCTGAGGCGGTGGCGAATTTAAGCAGGGCGTTTGGTAAAACGCTGGACGGTCTGGGCAGAGAGCCACCGGAGCTGGATATTGGCGATTTAACCCAATTTAACAGCAACCTGCTGAAATCCGTCGATTTGAAAACAGATATGCGCCGTGGCGACACCACGTTGCAATCGCTGAATTTCCACGCGGATGCCAGCGAGCGCTGGGTCGCTTATGAAGACCAGAACTTTTCGCTGAAAATGACCAGCGACATCGCCAGCCAGACGTTACCCACCAGCTATTCGCAGCAGCAGCTGGCGCTAAAAGCCTGGGACAACAAGCTTGATAAAGCGCGTACCGACGGGCACGGTGATCTGGGGCAAATGGCCGCCATGAAATCGGTGTTCCGTGCGCTCAATAGCACCGTCAGCGCGCAAAGCGCCTCGCCGACAGAGGTCGCGACAATTCGCTCCGGCGCTTCGCGTTTGAGCGGGCTGAATGATTTTTCTCTCTCTTTAACGCAGGCGGATAAATCGCTCAACCCGGCGCGCAGCGATGAGAAGCAGAGCTTTGCGTATCAGGCTTCGCAAAATACCCAGGAGATAGCGCGTAATGATGGTTCGAAGAGCATCAGGCAAACGAACCGCAGCCATCTCAGCGCCAGCTGGTATACCGCGCTCGATCCGGCGACGCCGCTGTCGCTGAGCACCACAAAATCGTCGCAGAACTACTATTACCATATGCTGGAGAATGACGAAGAGAGCACCACCACGCTCAATTACAACTCCCAGGGAGCGCTGGCAAGCGTAGGCCAGCACGAGAAGGTGGATAACCGCGAGACGGTGAAAAAGTACGTGCTGGGCGAGCTGGTCGATGAAACCATCACGCCGCTCCAGTATGAGCACAATAAGATTTTGCGGCTTCTTGCTATAAAGTAACAACTTCATAACAACGGCCCTGCGGGGCCGTTTTGCGCCTGTAAAACGATTTTTATCTTCTCGCCAGACCTTCCGCCGCCTGGTTTATTTCTTTCGTAACGATTCAGCTAATATTTAATGTTGCTTTTTTGTAAACGGATTAACAGCCTGTCAAAATCCTGCTATGCTGGCCGACGCGGTTCGCGGATTTACCCTACAAACTGCTGTCTCACAGGAGCGTGAAGAGAAACGCCTGCCGCATTATGACAATGAGAGCGAGGAGAACCGTCGTGCTAGAAGAATACCGTAAGCACGTAGCCGAACGTGCTGCAGAGGGGATTGCGCCAAAACCGCTAGATGCAACCCAAATGGCAGCGCTTGTTGAGCTGCTGAAAAACCCGCCAGCTGGCGAAGAAGAATTCCTGTTAGACCTGCTGACAAACCGTGTTCCGCCGGGCGTTGATGAAGCCGCCTATGTAAAAGCAGGTTTCCTTGCCGCTGTCGCCAAAGGCGAAGCGACCTCTCCGCTGGTAACCCCTGAAAAAGCGATCGAACTGCTGGGCACCATGCAGGGTGGTTATAATATTCACCCGCTGATTGAAGCTCTTGATAGCGACGCGCTGGCACCGATTGCCACCAAAGCGCTGTCCCACACCCTGCTGATGTTCGATAACTTCTACGATGTGGAAGAGAAAGCCAAAGCCGGGAACACCTGGGCCAAACAGGTGATGCAATCCTGGGCCGATGCAGAGTGGTTCCTGAGCCGCCCGGCGCTGGCAGAAAAAATCACCGTGACCGTCTTTAAAGTGACGGGTGAAACCAACACGGACGACCTCTCTCCGGCTCCGGATGCATGGTCGCGCCCGGATATCCCGCTGCACGCACTAGCGATGCTGAAAAACGCCCGTGAAGGGATCGAACCGGATCAGCCTGGCAGCGTCGGCCCAATTAAACAGATAGAACAGCTTGCGCAAAAAGGCTTCCCGCTGGCGTACGTCGGTGATGTGGTCGGTACCGGTTCTTCACGTAAATCGGCAACCAACTCCGTGCTGTGGTTTATGGGCGACGACATTCCGTTCGTGCCTAACAAACGCGGCGGTGGTCTGGTGCTGGGCGGCAAAATTGCGCCAATCTTCTTCAACACCATGGAAGATGCGGGTGCGCTGCCCATCGAAGTGGACGTTAACAATCTGAACATGGGCGACGTGATTGACGTTTACCCGTTCAAAGGAGAAGTGCGCAACCACGAAACCGGCGAACTGCTGGCGAGCTTTGAGCTGAAAACCGATGTGCTTATCGACGAAGTCCGCGCCGGTGGTCGTATTCCGCTGATTATTGGTCGCGGCCTGACCACCAAAGCGCGCGAAGCGCTGGGCCTGCCGCCGAGCGATGTCTTCCGCCAGGCGAAAGATGTGGCGGTAAGCAGCCGTGGCTACTCGCTGGCGCAGAAAATGGTCGGTCGCGCTTGCGGCGTAGAGGGCGTTCGCCCTGGCGCCTACTGTGAGCCGAAAATGACCTCTGTCGGTTCGCAGGATACCACTGGCCCGATGACGCGTGACGAGCTGAAAGACCTGGCATGCCTGGGCTTCTCTGCTGACCTGGTGATGCAGTCGTTCTGCCACACTGCGGCGTATCCGAAACCAGTTGATGTCACCACGCACCACACGCTGCCGGACTTTATTATGAACCGTGGCGGCGTCTCGCTGCGCCCTGGCGACGGTGTTATCCACTCCTGGCTCAACCGTATGCTGCTGCCGGACACCGTCGGTACCGGTGGCGACTCCCACACCCGTTTCCCGATCGGTATTTCCTTCCCTGCCGGGTCAGGCCTGGTGGCGTTTGCCGCCGCAACAGGCGTGATGCCGCTGGATATGCCTGAGTCTGTACTGGTGCGCTTTAAAGGCAAAATGCAGCCGGGCATTACGCTTCGCGATCTGGTTCACGCCATCCCGCTGTATGCTATCAAACAGGGTCTGCTGACCGTTGAGAAGAAAGGCAAGAAAAACATCTTCTCTGGCCGCATTCTGGAAATCGAAGGGCTACCGGACCTGAAAGTCGAGCAGGCTTTTGAGCTGACCGATGCGTCTGCCGAGCGTTCTGCTGCCGGTTGTACTATCAAGCTGAACAAAGAACCGATTATTGAGTACCTGAACTCAAACATCGTGCTGCTGAAGTGGATGATTGCCGAAGGCTATGGCGATCGCCGTACGCTGGAGCGCCGCGTGCAGGGCATGGAGAAATGGCTGGCTGATCCGCAACTGCTGGAAGCAGACGCCGATGCCGAGTACGCAGCGGTTATCGATATCGATCTGGCGGAAATCAAAGAGCCAATCTTGTGTGCGCCAAACGATCCGGACGATGCGCGTCTGCTGTCTGATGTACAGGGCCAGAGCATTGATGAAGTCTTTATCGGTTCCTGTATGACCAACATCGGTCACTTCCGCGCCGCCGGTAAGCTGCTGGACAGCCACAAAGGCCAGCTGCCGACCCGCCTGTGGGTTGCGCCGCCAACGCGTATGGACGCAGCGCAGCTGACCGAAGAGGGTTACTACAGCGTGTTTGGTAAGAGCGGCGCGCGTATCGAGATCCCTGGCTGTTCGCTGTGCATGGGTAACCAGGCGCGCGTGGCGGATGGCGCAACGGTGGTCTCCACCTCAACGCGTAACTTCCCGAACCGTTTAGGTACCGGCGCGAACGTCTTCCTGGCTTCTGCGGAGCTGGCGGCGGTTGCGGCGCTAATCGGTAAACTGCCGACGCCGGACGAGTATCAAAACTTTATGGCGCAGGTGGATAAAACCGCCGTGGATACCTACCGTTACCTGAACTTTGATAAGCTCGAACAGTATACGGATAAAGCCGAAGGCGTGATTTTCCAGACCGCTGTCTGATAATCCGCGCTCTACGTAATAAACCCCCAGCAGTCAAACGACTGATGGGGGTTTTTTATTGCTCAGTTATCGCTTAGTTACACGGGCCACCGCCTGCCATGTAATTAAGCGAACGGGCGGAGGTCGTCACCAGCGGCAGTTTCTTATTTCCCAAACTGATATTTACCGATCCATTCCCTGAGACTCCAAAGCTGCCGATATTGAAGGTTGAACTGTCAAAATTCAGCAACACCTTAATGTTACCGAGCGTGGTGTTGCGCGTCAGGGTGTAGGTTCCCCCGGACACCCACTGCGCAGCGGTGATTTTGTCCAACGGATAGTTCTGCGGATCGTTCGTTTTGACGTTAGAGTAGGCCAGGCTCACCGAACTTGCGGCAGGTTTGCCCTGGAAAGGGGAGAACTGAGCAATGCCCTGATAAACAGAACGCAGTTTTCTCCCGCCTTCAATCAGCACCACCTTCTGAGCATATTTTCGCGTACCCGATGGGCAGGTCGCGGTGAGATCCTGGCCCAACGTCACTTCCTGGGTAAGCGAACCTTGCGAAGAAGCGGTCAATTTATTCGCCACCACATTCGACACTATCATGCTGAACTGGTATGAGGCGGTACTGAAATCCCTCTGCGCTACCGCCAGGGTGTAAGCCGTCGGACTAAAGGTGATGCTTAGCGTCTGGCTGGTACCATTGATGGTCGCTGTGACGTTGCTCTGGCCCGTGTTGTAACTGGTTAGCGTGGCCGTGGTAGCGCCGCTGCTGTCGGTCGCTCCGCCTGATGTAATACGCGCGCCGTTATTCGCGCTGAAACTGACGTTCAGGCCGGGCAGGGGCGTACCGCTTGCATCCGTTACCGTCGCTTTTACGCTATTGGTAGCACGACCATCCGCACCCGCATTGTTCGTGACGATTGTCAGACTTGCGAGCAGCGCTTTGCTGCCGTCACCCGAAAAGATGACCGCAATGGTCTGACTGCTGCCGTTGATCGTCGCGGTCACTTTGCTTTGCCCGGCTTTTTTGCTGGTCAGTTTCAGCGTGACCGAACCGTCGCTCCCGGTGGTGCCGCTGGCGGCGATGATCGCGCTGTTGTCCGCGGTGAAACTGACTTTCTGACCTGGCAGAATATTGCCGTGCTCGTCGCGCACCGTGGCTTTGACGCTGTTGGCAGCGCTGCCGTTGGCGAGGGCGTTATTGCTGACCACGGCCAGATCGCCGCTGATAATCCGCGCGGTACCGGCGTTGGCAACAAAGGTCAGCGTCTGGCTCTGGCTGCTGCCGTTGATCGTTGCCGTCACCTTGCTTTGCCCGGCTTTCTTGCTGGTCAGCGTCACGGTGACCGAACCGTCGCTGCCGGTGGTGCCGCTGGCGGCGATGGTTGCGCTGTTGTCCGCGGTAAAACTCACCTTCTGACCTGACAGAATATTGCCGTGCTCGTCGCGCACCGTGGCTTTCACGCTGTTGCTGGCGCTGCCGTTGGCGAGTGCATTATTGCTGACCACCAGCAGATCGCCGCTGATAATCCGCGCGGTACCGGCGTTGGCGACAAAGGTCAGCGTCTGGCTCTGGCTGCTGCCGTTGATCGTTGCCGTCACCCTGCTGGCTCCGGCTTTCTTGCTGGTCAGTTTCACAGTCACGCTGCCATCGCTGCCCGTGGTGCCGCTGGCGGCGATGGTCGCGCTGTTGTCCGCGGTAAAACTCACCTTCTGACCTGGCAGAATATTGCCGTGCTCGTCGCGCACCGTGGCTTTCACGCTGTTGCTGGCGCTGCCGTTGGCGAGTGCATTATTGCTGACCACCAGCAGATCGCCGCTGATAATCCGCGCGGTACCGGCGTTGGCGACAAAGGTCAGCGTCTGGCTCTGGCTGCTGCCGTTGATCGTTGCGGTGACTTTGCTGGCTCCGGCTTTTTTACTGGTCAGCGTCACGATGACCGAACCGTCGCTGCCGGTGGTGCCGCTGGCGGCGATGGTTGCGCTGTTGTCAGCGGTGAAACTCACCTTCTGACCGGACAGAATGTTACCGTGCTCGTCGCGCACCGTGGCTTTCACGCTGTTGCTGGCGCTGCCGTTGGCCAGCGCGTTATTGGCTGTGATGACCAGATCGCCGCTGATAATCCGCGCGGTACCGGCGTTAGCGACAAAGGTCAGCGTCTGGCTCTGGCTGCTGCCGTTGATCGTTGCCGTCACCCTGCTGGTTCCGGCTTTTTTGCTGGTCAGCGTCACGATGACCGAACCGTCGCTCCCGGTGGTGCCGCTGGCGGCGATGGTCGCGCTGTTGTCCGCGGTGAAGCTGACCTTCTGACCGGACAGAATGTTACCGTGCTCGTCGCGCACCGTGGCTTTCACGCTGTTGCTGGCGCTGCCGTTGGCCAGCGCGTTATTGCTGACCACGACCAGATCGCCGCTGATAATCCGCGCGGTACCGGCGTTGGCGACAAAGCTCAGCGTCTGGCTCTGACTGCTGCCGTTGATCGTTGCGGTCACCCTGCTGGCTCCGGCTTTTTTGCTGGTCAGCGTCACGGTGACCGAACCGTCACTGCCGGTGGTGCCGCTGGCGGCAATGGTCGCGCTGTTGTCTGCGGTGAAGCTCACCTTCTGGCCTGACAGAATGTTGCCGTGCTCGTCGCGCACCGTGGCCTTCACGCTGTTGCTGGCGCTGCCGT